>NZ_DJIO01000132.1:0-5100 GCF_002433655.1 Thalassolituus sp. UBA6592
TTAAACTGTGGGACAGCAGTGCGCGACAGCGGGGTTTTTTATATCTCACAATATGGCCATCAGTCAGCGCTGCGATCTGTTTTCCGACTGAGTCGCTGAGCCTTATTTCAGGTCTGCATGATCGCCTTTAAGAGCCCACTTTAACGCAACTATTTTAACGCAACCCCTGCAGCACAGACCGCACCCAGTAAATCGGCCAGCATATCTTTCTGTGCATCCCAGATATCGCCTTGGGCACCGAGAAAACTGATCCCGCTTTCACCCTCTTCTGTCACCGCATAAACCCATTCAATGATTTCATAAACAGCGGCCACAGTACCGATGGCAAACACAGCGAACATGACCGCCAATGCTTTACCCGCCAGCTGTCTGCGGATTATAAATTCACTGATGGGCAAAACGAAAAAACCGACCATAAAATGACCAATCCTGTCATAAGGATTGCGCTCAAGCCCGAGCAAATCCATCACCCCGGAAAACGGCACCAGGGCAAAAGTGTAATGGGCACCCACGGTATGCCAGGCCAGAGGCAAAAAAACCGCCGCGTAAGACAGCAGACTGAAACGAAACCATTTCTGCGTGGCCAGCAGCGCAAAGTACAACAGCAGCAAAGGTGTGACCTCGGCGTACCACACAGCCCGGTCGGCAACCTGCCAACCCATTACCACAAAAAACAGCGCGTAGGCGGCAAACAACAGCTGAACGGCGTTCATTGGTATTCCTCTCCATACAAAAAACAGGGCCTGAAAAACAGGAACAGAAAAGCAGATGCCGACCTTAACAGACTTTTAAACCATAAACTTTTAAACCAGAACCCCAGAGCCCCAGAGCCCCAGAGCCCCAGAAACAATAAACCCTGCACAAGGCAGGGTTTGTTGCTTTATAGAACGGCCCGTTTACCGGCCAGTCTCAGATCAGATATTTACTTCGAGCGCATTCAGCAGTTCGCCATCTGTGAAAATATGATTCCACAGTTTATCCAGCGCACTGTTTACCCATTCCTGATTGTATTGAGCGACTGGTGAGGCTGCCAGCGAGCGGGTTTCATTCACGCGGTAAGGCTTGCTGAAGGTTTTATTGCCATTAATAACCGTCAGCGCCAGATCAATATTGATGCTGCATTCGTTGACGACAACCCCTTCATTGCACTGATAGGCGAAGCGGTTGACGTTCATCTGAACTTTCACCGGTTCCACAGGGGAAGAGCCGCCAAAACCCAGTTTCTGTAAGGAGGCCTGCAGTTTATCGGACAGACTGTCTTTCAACGGACGGTCAGACAGCAGCGGAGAATTCTCCGGCGCACGCCCTCCCCGGGTTCCGAGAAAATCGGCTCCAATTCCGCGATCATCAATCACCCGCACCAGCGCGTCGCGGTGAGTTGCCGGCTGTCCGGATGGTGTTGTTACCTCATCATTGAGCGCGATGGTTTGTGGCGCCAGTACACAGCCGGTCAGGCTGCTGGCAAGAACCACTGCAGCAGTGGTGGTAACAATCGTCTTAAGCATTTGGTAGATCCTTTTCTGCGCGTTTGAATACCAGGGTATCAGTGCTGGATTCTTCTTCTGAAAAACGGTAACCGGCCACATCAAACTGAAGCAGCTTTGCCGGAGAATCAATGCGCTTTTCAATCAACCAGCGGGTCATCAGACCCCGGGCTTTTTTAGCGTAAAAGCTGATGATTTTGTATTTGCCGTTTTTCTCATCTTTGAAAACCGGCGTAATCAGCTCTGCATTCAGATTTTTCGGCTTAACGGCGCCGAAATATTCATTGGATGCCAGATTAACGACCACTTTTTGTTTGTGTTGTTCCAGCTCTTTGTTCAGAGCGTCGGTAATGTCATCACCCCAGAAGGTGTAAAGATCCTTCCCCTGCGGGTTTTTCAGCCTGGTGCCCATTTCCAGACGGTATGGCTGAATCAGGTCCAGCGGGCGCAGAACACCATACAGTCCGCTGAGAATACGCACATGCTGCTGAGCAAAATCCAGCTGCTTTTCGTTCAGCTGATCGGCTTCGAGACCCGTATAAACATCACCTTTAAACGCCAGCACCGCAGGCTTGGCATTGTCTGCGGTGAACGGCAGTTGCCAGTCGTGGTAACGCTGTACGTTCAGCTCAGACAACTTGTCGCTCAGCTTCATCAGCGCACCCAGTTCCTGTGGCGAATATTTGCGCAGCACGTCAATCAGTTGCGCTGACTGATCAAGAAAAATCCCCTGTGTAGCTTTGTCCGTGGTCGGTGGCGTGTCAAAATCCAGAGTCTTGGCCGGCGACAATAAAGTCAGCATGTTGAATTCCTGTGTAACCTTAAGGGCTGTAACTGGCCCCATAATAACGAGTACGGGCAAATGTCCCAAATTAAGCTGATTAATCACCCTGATTACATTGTTCTGCTCGCCCCCCAGACCTGCCATGTGCTGAGCTCCGCTGTACTTAATGGCGGTATGAGTCAGACCCGTTCACTGCTCAATCTAAGGGTCGATAAACACCAGCCACCACCCTGGCCGGAGCCGGCAGATACGCTGCAGGCAATGGCCATGGAGCTTGAGCTGGCGATGCCGGTCACAGGCATGATGACCGCGGCTTCCATGAAATCACTCAGCTACCGCCGCGAAGGCGATGACACCCTGTGGGTGGAATGCTGGGTCACCTGTGGCCTCAGCAACCTGCTGCGCTGCGGTGACCCCACGATGCTCAGCCCTGAAGAGAAGCCCAGAGCCGGCACCATCAATATTTTTCTCTTTGTCAGCCAGCCATTAAGCCCACAAGCCATGACCGAGGCGCTGATTCTGCTGACAGAAAGTAAAGTCACAGCCGTCCGCGACGCCGGCCTGATCAGCCCGCTGTCCGGCTTACCTGCCAGCGGCACAGGTACAGACAGTCACGCCGTGTTCTGCCCGGACACTGACTCTGAAAGCCTTCAGTATTGTGGAAAGCATACCCTGGCGGGCGAACTGATCGGCCGTGCCGTAACGGCGGCCTGTGCCGACAGTATCTCTTTATGCCAGCAGGCTGCTGCGTCTGGCGACAGCTGACCCTGTAAATCTCACCAGTGCCGATACACTGTGCCTGCACACGCGCGGCTGTTGATCACGCCGGGAGATCAATGCGCGTGCTGCGGGCATAACGCCACGGATGCGCCCCCGGCCAGACAATTTTAATAATAAAAAATCACCACAGGTCTTCTTTATGAATCGTACAGTGACGTCAGCCAACGGCTTCACCGCCGCGGACGCCCAGCCGGTAGCGGAGAAAATCCGCAATGTATCCTTTCTTAATGTCGTTCGTGGTGCCATCGCCATCATTCCTGAATTACCCACAACCCTGCGCGGTGTAACGGCCCTGCTGACGACCCGCCCGGAAAAAAAGAAATCCATCGGTTTATTACTGGAACAACACGCGGCCCTGCAACCTGATCATGTCGCGCTGCGCTATCATCAACAGACCCTGACCTATCGGGAGCTGAATAAACGCGCCAATCGTCTTGCCCATTTATTAATGGCTCAGGGTGTGCGCTCCGGCGACAGCGTCGGTGTTCTGATGGAAAACCGCCCGGAGGCGCTCATTGCCGTATTGGCGACAGTTAAACTCGGCGCCGTTGCCGGTATGCTGAACACCTCGCAGCGCGGTGAAGTACTGGAGCACAGTATTCGTCTTATTCAGCCTAAGGTGCTGTTAAGTGGTGAGGAAATGACCGGCGCGCTGGCCAGCGTTGAACAGAAACTGTCGCTGGCACTGAAATCCCAGCTGTACTTTGTTGCCGACAGCGGGCAACAGGAGTGTCCGGCGTACTGCCTGAACCTGAACGATGCACTGGCGTCCATGCCGGATAATAATCCGACGACCACGCGTCAGGTGCGCATGCATCAGCCCTGCTATTACATTTTTACCTCAGGCACTACAGGCCTGCCCAAAGCCTCGGTGATGAGTCATTACCGCTGGTTTAAATCCATGGCGGGCATGGGGCTGGCTTCCATGCGCCTGAATAAACACGACGTGCTGTATGTCAGTCTGCCGCTGTATCACAACAACGCACTGACCGTCTCCCTTGCCGCCGTACTCGGCGCCGGGGCCTGTATTGCCATCGCGCGTAAATTCAGTGTGTCGCGCTTCTGGCAGGATATCCGCAGCCACAGGGCCACGGCCTTTTGTTATATCGGTGAACTTTGCCGCTACCTGTTGAATACACCAGCGTCAGAAGAAGACCGTCAGCACAACGTCCGGGTCATCATTGGCAACGGTCTGCGCCCGGACATCTGGATGGCATTTAAACAGCGCTTTGCCATCCGCCATATCAATGAATTTTACGGCGCCAGCGAATGCAATCTGGTCTTTACCAATGCGCTTAATCTGGATCAGACCGCGGGCCTGTGCCCACTATCTTACAACATCATCGACTACGACATTGAAAATGACGCCCCGACACGCAACAGCAAAGGCTTTATGCAGGCGGTAAAAAAAGGCGCCAGCGGCTTATTGATTACCGAGGTTAACGATAAACAGCCCTTCGACGGCTACACCGACGAAGATGCGAGCAATAAAAAGCTGTTGCGTGACGTATTCAAACAAGGCGATTGCTGGTTTAACACCGGCGATCTGGTGTTAAACCAGGGCTACCGTCATGTTGCCTTCGTGGACCGTCTGGGCGATACCTTCCGCTGGAAAGGCGAAAACGTCGCGACGACTGAGGTGGAATCCATTCTGATGGAATTTCCGGCCATCGAACATGCGGTTGTGTATGGCGTTGGATTACCGCACAGCGACGGCCGCGCCGGCATGGCAGCATTAACCCTGAAACGTAATCTGAGCATCGATCCGCGTGCCCTGCGCCAGCATTTACAGGAAAAGCTCCCGGCCTATGCCATTCCGCTTTTTATCCGTATCCAGCCTGAAGAAACCATCACCGGCACTTTTAAGTACCGCAAAGTGGAGCTGAAAAAAGAGGCCTTCCACCCCCATCTGACAACCGCTCCGCTGAGCTATTTGGCCGCTGACTCAGACCGCTATGAGTCGCTGACGGAGGCCGTATACAACGACATTATGCAGGGCCGGATCCGTTTCTGAGACTGCGTCCGCCGACAGCCGCTCTGACACAGCCGCTC
>NZ_DJIO01000132.1:5487-5861 GCF_002433655.1 Thalassolituus sp. UBA6592
CTGACACAGCCGCTCTGACACAGCGGTCTGAGTGGCTACCTGAACCCAAACAGATACCAGCCCCAACAAAAAACCGCCCCGGCCGATAACCACCTGAAGCATACTGAATAGTCAAAAAACACCCATATTTGACATCAATATGGCATCAATCAATCAAGCGAATTCACGATAAACACAATGTAAACAACAACGCTGATTTACCCTTAAGTTTTAAAGGGATTAATAACAACCGCCAACACCCGACAATGATGACATTCTTATCATCTCAGCGCTGGCAGGAATGATCAGCCCTGCGCCGCAACAGGACTGATTCTCGCCTCCGGCTTGTGCTAGAATGCGCCGCTTTCCGGACATCCGCCGCAGGCAGTTACCCT
>NZ_DJIO01000158.1:0-3265 GCF_002433655.1 Thalassolituus sp. UBA6592
CATCGGAATATAACTGGATGAAAGAGCCGACCACAGGCCCTTATTATCTGTCGCAGATCCGCCCTGGCCAATCCGTAACCTTTCGTCGCCGCAGCAACTGGTGGGGAGATCAGCTGCCCTACTTTGCCAATCGCTTTAACACCGACCGGGTAATTTTCAGGGCGATGAACGACAGCAGAACCGAGCTGGAATTGTTTACTCTGGGAGAACTGTCCGCCATTGAATACCCCAACGCAGACTATTGGCAGACCCCAGTGGTTAAAAGCAGTCTGAATAAAAAACGGGTTCAGCTGGTGCGGCTGTATACCGACACCAGAACAGCACCTGCAGGTCTGTTAATCAATCCAAGAGTACAGACCATCAGTAACAACCATGAACGGGCCTGGCTGGCCGCACAGCTGGGTTTAGCGGAAATAATGAGCAGCTACAGCCCGGCCCTGCATCAGCAATCCGGTCTTATTGATACCTCACCAATGGAGCCTGACCAGCATCCAGCTGCCGCTCCTGGGGTCTTACCATCGAACATCACGCTCAGCTACAGCGACATCGCTGACTTACCGCTGCTCAGCAAAATAAAAAATCAAGCCGCCGAAAAACATCTGAATATTCAGTTAACGAAACTACCGGTGAGAGAATTAACGGAAAAACTCAGACTGGGCGAATACGAACTGGTCTGGCTGAAATTTAAAGCACCATTGTCCGCTGAAACCGTTACCGCGCTTTTTTCACCCGACAGCGAAGGTCTGTATATTGGCGGCATCGCCAAAGCCAGCCTGATGGCTGAAAACAGTAAAGCGTCACGCGCCGGAAAACATATTGAAGATTATCTGCTGCAGGAAAACATCTACATTCCCGGACCTGCACAGGACTTTACTCAGGCAGCCTACTGGCAGTGGATTCACTTACCACAACAGGTGGGCGGACGTTATACAACAGAATTATTTGATCCATTTTCTGCTGCATCGGGTGGTTTGTTCTGGACCAATAAAAAAGAACGGGCAGACATTATGGCCAAGCCTAACCGTCGCCATGATAAAGCAACACTGCAGGTCTTTGATCAGTACCGTATGGCCGACCCTCTTGCTGCACAGCCGTCAACGGCGGTTCAGAACTGATTTCAAACACGCCCGGCAATATTAACCGCAGATACCGGAGGCATTGCTGACTCTGAGTATCGTGCGTCAGCTCCACAACTCTGTCTGTCGGTTAACGTCCCCTGAGTTGCACAGCCGACGACAGAACACTGCATCTGGTAAAATCCAGACATAAAAAAAGAGGCCGCAGCCTCTTTTTTATCTGAATAACGACCGGATTAACCAGCCGTCATGTTTTGCTGTCAGCTTCCTGAACGCTCTACTTTAATCGCAGAACGGGCCCATGACTGATAGCTGGCCATTGCGGCACGACTGTTGTCTGCACGGCCGGTTTCCGTTGCTTCATCACTGACAGCCATTTCCTTCCAGTCACGGCCATCAACAGAATCGAGCTTCACAACGGTATATCCACCGGGTGTCTGAACAGCGGCAGTTTTGCCTTCCAGCAGAGAGAATACTTTCTGCTGTGCCGCACGTGGGGCTTCTGTACTTTGCGTGTAAGTCGCTGAAACCTGAGTCCACTCCGCTTCCTGATTGCCGGCAGCAACCGCTTCTGCAACTTCCTGCGCCTTAGCAACAGCACGTTCACGCAGCAGAGATTGTTCTACCTGAGCGCGTACAACGTCCAGAGGCAGAACGGATGCATCAACGTGATCTTTGACGCTGACAACCAGAGCGCCTTCTTCCGTTTCGATAACATCACTCATCTGCTTATCAAGCATCACTTCGTCAGAAAATGCTGCCTGACGTACGGCTTCGTTTTCAGCCACACCAACGCCCTGCTGACGAGAGAAAAGCTCAGTCGATTGAGGCTGCAGGCCAATAGACTCCGCTACAGCATCAATGGTCTCACCGGAGAAAGCCAGATTGGACAGTTCCTGCAGACGCTCGGCATAAACGGCTTCGGCTTTGGCCAGCTTAATATTTTCAGACAGTTCGTCCTTAATATCTGCCAGGGCTTTAATCTGAGGGGCAACGATGTCGTCTGTACGAATGATGTGGTAACCAAATTCAGTCTGAACAGGCTTTGATACTTCGCCTTTTGGCAAAGAATACAGCGCATCATCAAATTCAGGCACAAAGCTGCCTTTCGGAGTCAGGCCCAGACTGCCGCCATTGTTGGCACTGGCGATGTCATCGGAATACTCTTTTGCCAGCTCAGCAAAATCACCACCGTTTTCGATTTTCTGATAAACCTCATCCGCCAGAGCTTTCGCTTCTTCATCACTGCGGTCATCGTTCACTTCAATCAGAATATGGCTGGCGCTGCGCTGTTCTTTCGACGCTTCCTGCGCTTTGTAGTCATCATATGCCTGCTGCAGCTCTTCTTCGCTTACTGTCTCATCAGCAGCCAGATCAGAACGCTTCAGTTCAACGTAATTGAGGCTGACCTGTTCAGGTGTTTTATAACGGTCCTTAGACGCTTCATAAGCTGCCTGAATGTCTTCTTCGGAGACTTCAATGCCAGATTCCAGATCTTTAGCCAGAATCTCGCTGTAGCTGAATGTACGCAGCTCATTATTGAGCGCTTCAGACAGCTTCACAGAAACAGGGGTTTCCATGCTGGACAGCACAAATGCAGCCTGAGCCTGGCGGGTTTTAATTTCATCGCCCAGCACCTGGCGGAAGCCCATCGGGCTCATACCGTTCATCCGCAGTACGGTCTGGAACTGATCACGGCTGAATTTACCATCCTGCTGAAATGCAGGAATCGTTACAATGGATTCGTCAATTTCACGAGGGGAAGCATACAGGCCCATCTCATCAGCCTGTACCAGAGCGAGATTCTGTTCAATTAACTGTTCAATCGCAGAATCGCGCAGGAATTTTTCATTGAAAAGATTTTCGTCGTACTGATCGCCAAACTGGCGACGCAGATTGTTTTTCTGCTGTTCAACTACACGACTGATATCGGCTTCTGTGATTTCGATATCACCCACAGTTGCTGTTGCTTCCGGGCCTGTACCCAGACTGACAATGCTTTCTACACCCCAAAGCGCGAAAACAATGATAATAAAACCGACAATTACTTTAGCGATCATGCCCTGAGCATTATCCCGCATTGTCTGTAGCATATTTCCTCCAATATGAATGCATTGCCAGAACGTAAAAAAAGCGCATCACTGATGCGCTTTTAATCTGGCGGACCGGACGGGACTCGAACCCGCGAC
>NZ_DJIO01000067.1:0-91143 GCF_002433655.1 Thalassolituus sp. UBA6592
AGGTTCGACAAATTGCCGGGAGCAATTTGGTCCGCCGCAGGCGCCCGAAGGGGCGAAGGCAGGACGCCTGAGAGACAATCGTAACGAGCCTGCGAGTGGAGAAAACACCGGAGCCTGCGACGACGGTCATCCTCAGGGCCATCTATAAAAGTCTGTTTCCGAAGCCTCGGATTCAAGTTCAACGCCTGTTGTTCCAAAGATCTCCGTTCCGCCCGATGAGGACGAGACAAATCTGTCTGGAACAGATTTGCGCACAGCCCAGAGGGTGAGTATCAGGACGATACGAACAACCCCTGATAGTTTCGACTCGAAGTGAGCGATACAAAATCTTGGGCAGAATGCTCAAACGAAAACGATCGCCTGAGCTACTACGTATTAGTTAACCACTATACAATACTTAGCGAACCCTTATAACAAGAAGGTCACAACCATATCGCCTCCTGTTCCAAGGCTGCGCCTTCGGTCCTCAAGGCTGTAATCAAGCGGTGAATTTCGGCACCCTGTGCAGTTTGGGAGGGAATGGCTTGGCTTAGATAGCTCACTGCGGCATCAAAGTCGCTTTTGGTATCTCGCCATATGGTATTGCTGCCAAAGGTTTTCAGCTTGGATTGCCAATCAGGCATGAGCCACAAGCTACAGCGATTCCCCAGGCGCTGATGTAAACGGGCATAATTCTGCAACCCTACGCCATCGTAGTCTGGGAAAAGAACGACCTCTGGAACCCGCTCGGACGCACCAAGCCAGTCCAGCAGGTTGTTATTAATCTGCCCGCGATACCAGTGAACTGAGGCTTGGCCGTTATGTGGCAGGCCGATTTTTTGCAGATCTGAGTTTGGCAACCAGTCGAGACGGTCAAATAGCGCCTGGTTTTCCACCAACCACAGGGGCTGAGCGCTACACCAGGTATCACTTGGCTCAACTGCCAACGCCGCTACACCATAACGTGCCGTAGCATCACTGAGATCCAGTTGGCTGTCGGCATCACGCCACATCACTCGCTCACCACAGGCACGCATTAGCAGATAGTACGCCGCATGCCGGTGCCCCCCGCCCTTACTGTTGCGGTAGGCCGCAATATTGGCCGCCCGATTGGGCACGGAATCGGATAGTTCCTCTAGCAAGCCAGGACTGATGGAACGCAGATGCGCTTCAATCACCTGAGGTTGTGAGACCTGATAGGTTATTCCTCGGCCAGATGTCCGGCAGGTAATGGCGTGAGTCTGCTGGATGAATTGATCCAAAGCCTTTCTTTGCGCCGCAGTGAACTGCGACGCAGCGACCTGCCCATCAGCGGCTTTAGCCATACGCTGTAATGCGGCCAATAGCGCTTTCACGAGCCCACTCCAGTCATAGTTCCACCGCTATGCGTTGCCAGAGGCTCCAGAATGTGCCAGCTTTCACGACTGATATGGTTTCGACCTTGATGTTGGCTGATAGGCACGCAATAACGCGCCGTAGTCAGCGGAGAAGGAGAAGCAAATATGAGCGAGAAGCCAAACTCTGCTGCCGTCTCAATGAGACTGGCCTGGTTACGGGTGTCGAGAGCCAGTGCTTCGTCCAGGTAACAGATGGCTTTCACCCGGTGGCGCTTGTCCTGCATAAGGTGCAACATGGCCAGTCCCGTTATGAGCTTGGCCATTAAAACCGTGCCATTGGATGCAGCGCTATCAAGATCGTCAAAGGATTCCGGGGCCTGATCTTTCTTACCAACGACGAAGCTGAGCCGAAAAAGGTCTGCCACTCTCAGCCCCTGCCGTGCGTTGCACTCATCGATCAAACGCTGACGCGCTCTGTCCAGATGTACGTCATCCAATACGTTAGCCTGATTGAACAAGGTAAAGGTTTCACCTGACTCCACTTTTTCAGCAGTATCAATCAGGGTATCAATGGCAGAAACCAGGCTTTCGTCATCTTGAGCTTCAATCCTAAAGACGGTGAGATCCGATAACTGCCGAGCTCCGATGAGCGAGTTAAATTCGCGCATCCTCCTCTTTAAGCTATAAAGTCCGCTACGCAAGTCGCGCAGACTGGCAGTTACATTCACCACTGCACTGCGAGCACGGCGCTCCAGCGCTTCAGCTTCACGTGATAGCTGATGACGAAAATTGATCAATGTATCTATTTCAATTTCGTCGTTCTCGGCATACTGAAATTTGGTCAGGCCTTTGTGATGCAGCTCGCTTAGCAGGCCGGTGATATCGCCTTCCAATCGTAGTAACAGTTGGCATAAGCGCTGGTAATCCGTCAGAGCCTCAGCAAGATTCTCAAGTTGTACCTGTGAGTCACCTAACCACGGCCTATGGGGTTGGTCAGCCAAATAACTAAAGCGTTGATCGGTATCCACACGGCGATTGCGGAGTTCACTGATTTGCTGATGCTTACCATTCAGCGATGACTCGTCCAAGTTTAGCTTAGTCGCCTTTTCATCCAGAGTTTTACTAGCCTGCTCCGACTGAACCAGCAAGTTTTGAATCTCATGCTGCCGTGCTTCACCAGCAATTAAATGAATCTCACGTTCTGGCTGCTGCTGACGCAAGAGAAGTAACTGATCAAACTCTTTAAGGGCTTGTTCTATAGAAGTCAGCTGGCCATACAGATGATCCTTCTTTTCTTTGGCGTTATCCAAAGATTTGGCTGTATCCAACTGCTTAAGGAGATCCCTATGCTGCTCTGTTAATTCACTCTGACGCCGCTGAATTTCCGCAGCACTTTTGACAACATACTGAGGCGTGAGAGATTCAAGACTGAAAGACAGTCCCTCCATTTTCCAGTGATTGGCATCCATTTGTACCAATGCAAAACTTAGCACTTTTGTATCAAGATCAAATTGGTTAGCACCCAGCGTCATCACTTCTCGATTGAACAGGCGGTTTAACACTCCTAATTGATCTTCTGGCAGATCCACACTTAGACGTTGCCAGAGATTATCTGACAAAGTATCTAACTCTCGGGTTAATGCTTCTTGTTCTGACAGGTTGCGCTTTATATCTCGCTCAATTTGGCTGGGTGTACGGCTGCTCACCAGACCAATTTGTGTGGTTATGGCATCATATTGTTTTTTGATTTCCGCTTGCTGTTGTTCCAGCTCCTCCCGGCCCGAGATCAACGCAAATTGCCGTTCCAGCTCGTTTTGGCTCTCCTGATGACTTGCCAGAGACTTCAGCTTTGCAGCCAACTGAGTTTGTTCTGCAATCAATTTCCGATCATTACCCAGCCTGTCTCGCCGTTCATCTTCCAGGAGCTTTTGGGCTTGCGCTATCTCACTGCATTTATCTGTATAGAATTGCTCCCACCCCTCCAGAGCAGCTTCTATGTGGGGACGCACAGCCAGAATTTGGCCCCGCAATTCAAGTCGCTGATCACGGTTTGATTCTAATACATCAATACGCGCTTGCTGATTGTCAGCAATTTGATACTGTTCCCTCTCATCATTAATCTCAGCAAATGCCTTATCCCAAGCCTGCTTAAAATCAATGGCTGAGTCTATCACATCGTGTTTGAAAATTTGTAACAGGTGCTCTTTTACATCCTGTGATTTTAGTTTATCCAATCGTAGAGTACGGGTCAGAACTCGCTGATATGCATCGGAGTCTCGGCCGTTTTCCAAGCGAAATACGGTAAAATCCGGCTCATTTGCAGCGCGTTTAACTCGCCCACCGTAAAGAATATTGGCGAAATCACCCGGGTTATAGGTAAAAACGGATTTTCCGTATTGAGCGAGATGTGCAATTAACTCAGGCTGAGCAACCAATTTTCCGTCATTGGTCCGGAACTCATCGACGTTGAGCTGCCCTTTATAGGCAAAATATTGATAATCGTGGCTGACGCCTTTGCCGACACACCCAAGAACGACCGTCCCTATATTGGGTAGTGTTGCCTCCAGCAAAATATAAGCGCTGTTATTCGGAAAATAGAACTGGCGACTTTTATCCACATCATGAGCACCAAAGTCCATGCGCCGCTTATTAATGATCAGGAGAAATTGCAGTGCATTAATCAGACTGGTTTTGCCGGTATTATTTGGGGCTATGAGGGAAACTGACTCATCCAGCGGCAATTCCGCTCGTGAATATCCGGCACTGCCCAGCAACACCAGTCGCTGAAAACCGGAAAAGTCGAATCGCTGCATGGCCGTATCTACACGCATGGTCTTTGCTTTATCGCTCAAGGCTGTATCAGGATTCATGGACTTCTTCCTTATCGTTATCCAGCACGGAGCCTTCATCGTCCAGACCAAAATCACCATCAATGCTAGTTGCCAGAGCTTCGAAGTGATCAAGGTAGCGGTAAACTGCTGGCAGTAAATAATAAGCACCAGCGTCTTTAGACATGAAGCCAAATCGCTCTGCTGTTTTCGCTATATCCGGAAAGTCATCCAATAAAATCCCTTCCGCCGATAAGACTTCCTTATGCTGGCTGTAAGCTTCATCCAATAGCTCTCGATCAATACGCCAATCCGTAAAGCGACTTAGCGGCTTTCCTGCATCTCCTTGAAACTCAAATATCACCATGAAAAAAAGTGCTAATCGCCGCGTATTCTGATTAGACGATGTACTACTCTCTGTATTATGGAACCAAGCAAAACCACGACTATCGACCCTCAAGTCATACCCCAACGACGAGAATAACGTCTCGTAGGCGTCGCGCTCCTGTTCAAGGTTCGCCCACACCAGCGGATCGGATGCGCGATTGATATGCTCACCATTTTTGCTAAGCCGAGTGAAAATCTCAGCCAAACAACTTAGCTTCTCTACGTTAACTGTTGTCATAAGGCCTCCAGCCTGTGAGGGTGGTGATAAACCCGCAGGCTATTCAGTTCGGTTGCCATTTCTTCAGGTTGCAAGTAGCTGTGCCAGTCCGAAGATCGAACCAGTTCATGGTAGAGCTGTAACACTAATGCATCGGGCAGGTGGCCATAATGTTCACTCAGCCAACTCATCAGGTGATCAACCGGCAATGATCGTTTTAAATGTTCGATCACAGCCGTTTGATCAACCCACTCGTGAAAGTCCAACTGAGCAGACTCATCAGGCTCTGGAAACGGTTCTGCCACAGGCTGATAGTTTTTCGCCTCACTAATGATCGTCAAGACCTCATCACCTACAGAGATCCTGGAAAATCGCTCCTGACGGCAAGAAGGCAATCTCTGCCCCTCAAATTCCAATGGAATAGAACGACGCAGGCCGCGTTTTCTAACCTGACCAAGTAGCTTACTGATCGATGAGGCGAGATTGCTGTGAGCCCGAAGCTCCTCCCTGAGGGGCAATAAGGTATCCGCACACTGCTGAGAAATCGTCCGGCCTATACGCCTTAATTCCTTTGCCTGATAGGACACCTGCCTAATTTGACGCCGATGACTGTAGAGCGCCCCCTGAACACTGAGTTTCTCATAGATCACTTCCAACGCTTCATCGGCACCTTCCAGGTACCGATAAAAGGTTCCATCTGGTCCGGAGTCCATCATTTCATTCATGGGCTCGATGTATTGGTCGTATGCTTCCAGTACCCGACGGTAGCGCCTTGCGAGAGGCATCGCGCTATCAGCAGAACGCGCCTGCTCGGCAATATCCAAAATGGCATCACGATCCTGGTGAAGCTGAAGACTGATTTGCCGGAATAAATCGCCTAGCTGTCGAGCGGACTGACGCAGTTGATCATTATCACCATTGGCCAGAGCTTGGTTAAGGGATTCAGTCGCTGTGCGAATGGCCGCAACCCTTGCCGCCAAAACGGAAGAAAGTCCAAGCTCATGCTCATGGGTTAAGCCGCGAACAAACTCTAGCACCGTAGGGTTAACAACGAGCCCTCCTGAACGGGGAACAAGTTGCAAGAGATCGGCATTGAGCAATGAGCGCAATACTGCACCGGGTTCGCTGTTATCCGGGTCTACTTTACCAACTAAGTGTAGTGCCTGCTCTTCATCCAGCTCTGGATGGTCACGACTGACACGCACCATCACCTCGACCAGCTCCCAGTGCTGGTGCAATTGGTAGACAAGGCTTCGAGGATTAGCCACTAATTAGTCCCCATGGCAATTTGTATTGCTAAATAGTATTCGACAAACGTTATCGAATCCGAACTCGTTTACGCATTCGCACTGAATTGATAAGTTCCAACGCCGTTGCCTGAACATACCGTTCAACCGCATCTTCATCTTTATCTTTATGAAAAGCTCCAGGCCCAATTTTTCTTACAAAGCTGAATACATCGGCTTATACAGCAGGTTTCGGTTCAGCAATTTAATTACTCTCACGAACACTCTATGAACCAACAATAAAATAGCTATCATAGCCAAATTCAGTCACATACCAACCCGATTGTAATAAACCTAACAATAGGCACCATTCGCTAGCAAGCCTTAAGTTCTAGTCAAATCGACGCTCACTCAATCCGTACCAGCTGCGGGCCGCCATTCTGGTGAAGGCCATGCACTACTTCCGCCTATTGGGCGGCCACTAAACTCTGTAATCATAGGAGTAGCCTAAGCCTATATATCAAGCCAACGCCGGCGCTCTGAACACCCCACCCAACTTAGCCTCCCGATGCCAGCGGATGTATTCCGGATTCAGCTGTGGGTAGCCTGGAGCAGGATCGCGTATCAGCTGGCCGTGCATATCCCGGATGCGTTTTAGTGCCACATCGCTGCCGGTAAATTCCTTCGACACGATAATGCGCCTGTCATCAGACAGAGACCAGATCCCACGATCAAACAGGAGGTGAAGGGTCGGCTCCAGTACCAGCCCGTTATCAACAGTATCCGGGCCATTAAAAGCGTGGGCCTGAATATGGGCGGCTTCACAGCCAATGGAGGCTCCGCCACCGATGCGTATTTCAAAACCAGTTACAGCGCAGCAGTAATCGTAAGCTTTCAGTACATCGCGGCGGAAGTCTGCAGATCGCTTACGTTTTTCCAGTATGTCGCTGACGGTATCAGTATTGAAACTACCGGCAGAATCCGGCGGTGGGATGCTCAGTCCACAATCGTCCAGTACTGCTTCATAGGTGGTTGGCAGAAAGTATTCTTCCAGCAGGTACCAGGCGATGGTGAACAGCGCAGAATTATCCTGGGTAAGCCACTGCTGTACGTCTTCACAGAGAGAACCAGAGGTCTGGCGCAGAGATGCGAGAGTCGGAAAGCCACTGGTTTTACGTTGCAGCTCGCGATCGCTCAGTACCTGCCAGAGATCATCCGATTGCAGATACCAATAGGGCAGCTCGGGCTGCGGGCTTCCCTTCGTTGGCGGTGCCCAGTTGCGCAACAGGTTGCGCAGTGGCGCTTCAATATCTGCAAAAGCTACCTGCTTGCTGCCCTTTTGCCAGGCAGCAAGGGCCAACAGAAGTAACAGAGGCTTATGCGGGGCACGCTGGCCAGTGATGGTTGCTGTCTTAAGCTTTTTTATCCGCTCAAGAACCGGGCTGGAGTGATTGTTCATCCTGAAACTCGGGCTCTGGTATCAATCTGATACGTGCTAACAGAGCCGAAGCCCTGCGCGCACGAGTTAGTTATAACCATATCAGAAAACTGTACCAGTGGTTACATCAGGCCAACCGTAACAATTCGCCCTTCCTCCGCCGCTCCCTATAATCCACAAAAAAGCCCGCCAAAGGCGGGCACAGGGAGGGAGCAAACAAGGTTTACTGAGCCAGTCAGAATGAGGTGTTGGGCAGCAGCAGAGAGATGATCGGGAAGGCGATGATTGCTGCCAGTACCAGCAGGTCTGCCAGCAGGAAGCGGGTTACACCCATAAAGATTTCACCCACGGATACCTGGCCGCGGACCACGCTGCCGATCACGAATACGTTCAGTCCGACCGGTGGTGTAATCAGGCTGATTTCCAGCAGTTTCACGATAATCACGCCAAACCAAATCAGGTTCAGGCCGTAGCCTTCCACCATAGGAATCAGAAATGGCAGGGTCAGTACCATAATGCCCAGCGGATCGAGGAACATGCCGAGCACAAAATAGATCACGGCGATCATGATCAGCAACATCCACACTGACAGATCCATGGAGGTAATGGTTTCAGCAATTTCCGGTGCTATCCCGGTCAGGGCGATAAAGCCAACAAAGATTTTGGCACCAGCGGCAATAAAGAAAATAGAGGTTGATTGCAGGCAGGTTTCTTTTACTGAATCGAGAAACTTAGCCATATTCAGCTTTTTCTGTTTAACCCCGACGATCACTGCAATCATGGTGCTGACACCAGCCGCTTCGGTTGCGGTAAAGAAGCCGCTGTAGATACCGCCAATAATAATGAAAAACAGCAGGAGTACCGGCCAGCAATCCAGCGCCACTTTCAGCTTGCTCAGCTGGCTGTCTCCTTCTATTCCCGGCGCTACACCGGGGGAGCTTTTCACCCAGATAAAAATAACCAGAAGGTAGGCAAGCATGGAGATGATGCCGGGCAGAACACCGGCCATAAACAGCTGGTTAATCGATACTTCAGTAAAGATGCCATAAAGGATAAATAACACACTGGGCGGAATCAGCGACCCCAGCGTACCGCCAACCGCAACAGACGCGCTGGCGAGCTTTTTATCGTATTTGGCTTCCAGCATTTCGGGTACGCAGATGCGTCCCATGGCCGATGCACAGGCCATGCTTGAGCCCGAAATGGCAGAGAATCCGCCACAGCCTAATACCGATGCCATGGCCACACCGCCGGGCAATTTCATCAGCCAGACACGCGCTGCTTTATAGATGTCACTGGTCATGCCGGTGTGATAGGCAATATGTCCGAGCAGAATAAACAGCGGGATCATACTCAGATCATAGGAGTGAACCAGATCGTAAGCCGTCCCTGAGATCATGGTCAGCGTTGGTTTCAGTGCGCGCTCAAAATCCATTCCCCGGTTGAGGAAAAAGAGAAAAATAAATGATGACGACACGCCCGCCAGTGTAAATGAAATAGGGACACGCAGGGCGAGCATAACCAGAGCACAGGCAAAGCCAATAAGGCCCAGGGTAATCGGTTCCATCGGTCAAGCCTCCTCTGCTACATCATGGGAGCTGGTACGTTTACTCAGGTATTTTTCATCAGCGCGGATAAAAGCGAGAGCATCATGGAAACAAATAATCAGCAGGCGCAGGTAAAAGAACGCCAGACCAACAAAGAAGAACAGGCGGCCCGGCCATTCCGGTAATTCAAGTTCACCGGAGAAATAAGATCCGCTCGCCAGTGCGTGGCTGAAGGAACCCCAGGATGCCATAACCATTAACAGCATGGGTGCCAGTACAAGCAGAGAGCCAAGCAGCAGAATAAAGAGCTTTACGCGCTTGCCGAACAGGTTAAACAGAAAATCGATCGCGATGTGCTGGTTCGCGCGGGTAACGTAGGCCAGTGGCAGAAAGATACCGCCCATCATCAGCTCACCAACGATGGTTACCACATCCGGCACGCCGGTATTAAACAGGTTGCGCAGAATCACGGTCAGGGTAATCACAGTGCCCAACCCGACGATGCAGAAACCTGCAACATAAAGCAGAAGTTCTTCTGTTTTTTTAAGCATAACGACTCCGAAAAACAGCCCGTTGCCGGGCTGTCATCTTATTATTGTTATCTCTTACTTCTGATCCCAGGGATAACCTGACTCATCGATTTCGGATTTGTATTTGCTCAGCAGAGCCTGATATTTCTTCAGCAGGCGGTCACCGTCCAGGCCGCTTTCGTCAGCCTTGCTGACCCAGTCCTGAACGTATTTTTTACTGTCTTTAATCAGGGTTGCAGTGTCTTCAGCAGCCAGGTCATTGGCTACCATGCCGTTAGCTACCAGCGATTTTTCACCTGCGACATCTGCACTGATCACGTTGCGGCCGTGATGATCGGCAAACGCAGCCGCAACCTCATCCAGCACCTTTTGTTGGGACGCTGTCAGCGACTGGTAAACGTCATTGTTGATGTAAATACCCAGACCGGAGAATACACCCCAGTTGAGTTTGGTGATGTATTTGGAGACTTCATCGTGTTTCAGTGCAGCGGAAGCACTGAGGTATGTCTGTGCGCAATCGATCAGGCCGGTATCCAGCCCCTGAAATACTTTATAAACCGACATATTCACCAGGCCTGCGCCGTGGTCACCCAGTACGTAACCATAGGCACTGATACCACGCAGCTTTATACCTTCAATATCGGCCAGAGTTTTCACTGGCTTGTCTTTACAGATCAGGTTTACGGAACCCACGCTGTAAGCGGTTAACAGACGCAGGTTCTGCTCCGCCAGCTGCTTTTCTACCTGTTCGTCTTTGGCGAAATCATTAACGGCGCGGATGCCGACCCAGGGATCATTGTTTTCGAATGGCACATCACCGATACCTGTGGTGATCAGCTCTTTCGGGAAGTACCCCTGGATAATACTGCCCATGTCGGCAACGCCGTAGCTGATGCCTTCACGCGCCGCTTTCGCTTTAAACAAAGCACCGCCCCACTGAATATCAATCTTCAGATCACCGCCAGAGCGCTCATTCACCTGATCAGCAAACCACTGCACATCCGCTGCGCGGGCGCCGCGGTTGGGAGATGCTTCACCAAAGATCAGGGTTTTTCCAGCGTGTGCAGAGCCGATCACAGAGGCCAGCAGAGCCCCCGTAAGACATTTCTTGATGACGTTCATTGTTATTCTCCGGTTTTTATTATTGTTTCGCTAAGCGAAATGACATACCGCGATAGAGTTATTCCACTCTACATATCGGTTTTGCTTTTCGCAACTTTTTAATTCAGAGGTTTTGTCAACATACTCAGCCAGCCCGGAAACCGGCTTAACAGAGAGGAAGCAACAAGGCTGGCGCCGGAATGCAGGCGTGTAGCCCTGAGTGATACGTCCAGCGGGTGCCGGATCTCTGATTAACATTCACTCAGCGAAACAGACACCCGACCAATTTCTCAGATGCCTTTTTCCACCATCGCTGTCTCAGTCGGAAGAGCCGAGGAAGTACTCTTTCAGCTTGCCCTCGAGCTCGCGGTTAAAGTGTTCCGCCGATGCCATATGGTCAGCCATCAGCCTGCGCGCCTGCTCTGCGTCTTTGGCACGGAATGCCAGCATCAGTTCTTCGTGGTAATGCAGATTGGCGCAGGAGAACTCGCGCTGTTCCGGCAGTGAGGATTTTTTGAAGATCACCAGATCACGGATCATGTCATTGAGAAAGCGCCCCATAAACGACAGCATCGGGCTGTTACAGCGCTGCGCGAGACGGATATGAAATTCCAGCTCGGCAAAGCGTTGCTCAACACGCTCATCGAAGGTTTTCGGAGCATCGTGACCAAGATCCACCAGCCCCTGCAGGTAGGTGAGATCGTCTTCAGTCAGGTTGGGAGTCGCCAGGGCAGCGATCTCAGGCTCGATCAGGGAGCGCAGTGCGTAAACATCCGGACCACTGGGGCGTTCGAAATGGAGGAAGTTGCGCAGCAGCTCACTGGCACGCTCATAAGGAACAGACTCCAGCACCGCGCCACCATTCGGGCCAGTTTTTACTGAAATGAGTCCCTGTACTTCCAGTGATTTGAGTGCTTCACGGACGGTGCCTTTAGAGCAATCGAACTGCTCCATCAGATCACGTTCATTAGGAAGACGGTCACCGGGCTGCTTCTCGTTTACCGCGACCCAGCGCTTGATGGCACTCACTATCTGATCGGAGCGCTTAACCCGCTTTGGCGATGAAAACTCGTTTAACTGCATATCCCTGACCCGTATTTGTAAGGCGAAATAATGTCACACCGCCCGTATAAATGCGAACAACCTAACTATTGTATTTATACGTATAAATACAATAGTATGGATTTTAACCGCTGCTTCAGGGCAATCCGGAGGCAGTAAAAATGGCTAAACACAGGATAATAAGATGAGCTCAACACAGCGTTTTAAATGGGACGATGCCCTGCTTCTCGATCAGCAACTGACCGAAGACGAGCGCCAGATTTCTGATTCCGCCCGCGCTTTCAGCCAACAGGTACTGCAGCCAAAAGTACTGGAAGGCTACCGTAACGAATCTTTCGACCGTGACATCATGAGTCAGATGGGTGAAATGGGTATGCTCGGTGCGACTGTTGCTGAGCAGTACGGCGGTGCCGGCCTGAGCCATGTTGCCTACGGTCTGATTGCCCGTGAAGTTGAACGCGTTGACTCCGGCTACCGCTCTGCCATGAGTGTGCAGTCCTCTCTGGTGATGTATCCGATTGAAGCTTATGGCTCAGAAGAGCAGAAGCAGAAGTATCTGCCGAAGCTGGCCAGTGGCGAAATGGTTGGTTGTTTTGGTCTGACTGAGCCTGACCATGGCTCTGATCCGGGTTCGATGATCACCCGTGCGAAAAAAGTGGATGGCGGTTATCTGCTGAGTGGCCAGAAGATGTGGATCACCAACAGCCCGATCGCGGACATCGCTGTGGTCTGGGCCAAATCCGAAGCCCACGATAACAAAATCAAAGGCTTTATCGTTGAGCGTGGCACCAAAGGCTTCTCCACACCTAAGATCGAAGGCAAGCTCAGCCTGCGCGCTTCCGTCACCGGTGAAATCGTTCTGGATGAAGCGTTTGTACCGGAAGAAAACCTGCTGCCGGAAGCCAGCGGTTTGTCCGGCCCGTTTGGTTGTCTGAACAAAGCCCGCTTCGGTATTGCCTGGGGTGTATTGGGCGCCGCGGAATTCTGCTGGCACGCTGCCCGTCAGTACACTCTGGACCGCAAACAGTTTGGCCGCCCGCTGGCCGCCACTCAGCTGGTTCAGCTGAAACTGGCCAATATGCAGACTGAAATCACTCTGGGCCTACAGGCCGCTCTGCAGGTAGGCCGTCTGATGGATGCCGGCAACTGGGCACCTGAGATGATTTCTCTGATCAAACGCAACAACTGTGGCAAGGCACTGGATATTGCCCGCGTATCCCGCGATATGCACGGTGGTAACGGTATCTCTGATGAGTTTGGTGTGATCCGTCATATGGTGAACCTGGAAACAGTAAACACCTATGAAGGCACTCACGATGTGCACGCCCTGATTCTGGGCCGCGCGCAAACCGACATTCAGGCGTTCTTTTAAGCCCTGATTTCACACCACACTGCCGGGGGATATTCCCCCGGTACGGAGTTGTGCCATGACAAAACCCCTTACCGGTATTCGCGTACTGGATCTTTCGCGCATATTAGCCGGCCCCTGGTGCAGCCAGCATCTGGCCGATATGGGAGCGGAAGTCATTAAAATAGAACACCCGCAACGCGGTGATGATACCCGTGGCTGGGGACCTCCCTTTATTGAAGACACCGGCGAATCCGCCTATTTCTTATGCGCTAACCGCGGTAAAAAATCGGTTGCCATCGATATTGCATCCAGCGAAGGTCAGGCCCTGATCCGCAAACTGGCGGCCGAATCGGATGTGGTACTGGAAAACTTCAAAGTCGGTGGGCTGGCAAAATACGGTCTCGATTTCGACAGTCTGAAGCAGGTTAACCCTGACATCATCTATTGCTCAATCACTGGCTTCGGTCAGTCCGGCCCTTACGCGCCACGTACGGGTTACGACTTTCTGATTCAGGGCATGGGCGGGCTGATGGGTATTACCGGCAAAGCAGACAGCGAAGTGGGCGGTGGCCCGGTTAAAACCGGCGTGGCGGTAACCGATTTATTTACCGGCATGTATGCTGCCAGCTCTGTTTTATCCGCGCTGCTGGACCGCGAGCGCAACGGCGCCAAAGCCGTGCATATCGATCTGTCTCTGCTGGATGTGCAGGTGGCCACGCTGGCGAATCAGGCGCTGAATTATCTGACCTCAGGTGTATCCCCGACCCGGCTGGGTAATTCGCATCCGAATATTGTGCCCTACCAGGCATTTGCCACAGCGGATGGTCATATCATTCTGGCGGTCGGCAACGACTCACAGTTTGAGAAATTCTGTGATGTCGCCAATGCCTCTGAATTGCTTGCAAGCGGGCTTTATACCACTAACCGTCAACGCGTTGAGCAACGTGCGCAACTGGTGCCTTTACTGGAAGCGATCGTACGTCAGCAGCCGTCTGAATTCTGGCTCAGTGAGCTGAAAAAGGCCGGTGTACCCTGCGGACCAATCAACAGCATTGAGCAGGTATTTGATGACCCACAGGTTAAGCACCGTGGCACACAACTGACCATGGAGCGTGGGCAGGCCAGCAGCATTGATCTGGTATCTAATCCGGTGCGCATGAACGAGCAGGCAATGAATGCCGATTCAGCGCCACCTCAGTTGGGCGAACATACCCGTGATGTTCTGTCTGAGTTGTTGCATGAAGATCCGCAGACGCTGGATGCGCTGCGCGATAAAGGTGTGATCCGTTAAACAGCTGCGCGCTTCCGCACGGGAGCGCGTTCGCTTTTCTCTTTTTCTGCTTTTCTCTTTTTCTTGTTCTGCTTAAACCAGATTCCCCCGGGGTCAGGTTCGCAGAATGTAATCCAGAGCAAAAACCCACACAGCCAGAACAACAAATGCCACACAGTTGTAGAGCAAATTCCAGCGATAGGTAATCTCGCGCGGATTTGTGCCGGTAGTGCTGCTGATCAGCAGAGCGGTAATCATCACAGGGGACGAATTCATCGCCAGACTCCAGCCGGCCATCAGACCCAGAGCCAGCACCTGTGGCTGCAGACCAAACGATTCAGCCGGTGTCAGCGCCGCTGCAATAATTGCTGCACTGGCAATCGGGTTAATGCCAAACTGAGCCAACAGGATAATCACACTGCCGGCCACCAACGCCAGAATCCAGCCAGATAACTGCAGAAAATTCACGCTGTCGACAATCACATCATGGGGCAGTAATTCCGCCATAATCACACCAAAAATACTGGCGGCTCCAAGAATCGCAATTTCTGAACGGGTTGCGGTCGCTTCTACCGGAAACTGCTGACGCAGAATCTGCAAAGACGACGTCAGCGCTTTACGGCTGCGTCCGGCCGGATTTTCCAACAGCAGCCAGGCCAGGCCAATCACCGGACTAGCGACCACAATCGACAGTGGCAGATTGGCGCTCGTACTCCTCTCGATCAACACCGCCAGAGAGAAAAAGCTGATCACAATCAGCAGAAATTTTACTGCCGGCAGCCAGCTTAGCTGCGGCCCGGAATACTGTGCCGACGGCGGCGCCTGACGCGGATTAGTCGTGTAATCCAGAAACCAGCCTAACAACAGCAACAGCCCGGCCGTCAGCAGACCCAGTGGCAGCAGAGAGAACCAGTCCAGCCCCGGAATCGTTGCCAGCATAACGGCCATCGTAATAGAGAAAGGCGATGCCAGCGGCACCAGCGAGAAACCGCGCATAATAGCCAGGTTCATACGACGGCGGCGTATTGCCTGCACGTGCTCAAGTCCGCCAGCGGATTGCAGTGTATTGCCCCTGGCCACCATTTCGCCAAGCAGGTGCACTACGCCAAAATTAATAATGGTGCCGAACAGATAGCTGGCAAAAGAAATAATGCCGTAGCGTCTCAACGGCGGCTGATGTACCACCAGCTGCCCACACTGGCGCACGATATGGGAATGCACCGCCGCCACACGCAGGAAGGCCAGCGCCAGCAGAAACGTCGCAAAATAAATCGCCCGGGACAACGCGCTTTCCAGAGTGGCCAGAGGATCAGAACTTAAACCAAGGAACAGCAGAGAGACGCCGGCTACGCCCATCAGGATTCGTCCGGCGTTATTGATTTTGGGCCATTGCAGAAACAGAAACACCACCAGTGACGATGTTGCTACAACCAGCCCGGCCAACTCACCGAAGAAGCGGTGATATAAGGTAAATACGATGGTAATTGCGACACATGCTGCAGAGATATTTTTAACCATATTAAGACTTCTCTGTTTCAGCCTGTGCCAGCTGAAGAATTTACAGGGTGCAGATAAAGGCCGCTCAGAAGGGGATATAAAGCGCCCCTTATCTGCAAAAACCGCTGCTCAGACGCCGGCGCCCATGATGTCCCGGCCAAGGTGAATCAGCTGCGGAGCCAGAACATTTTCCAGATTTTCCTTACTGAACATGTAGGAAGGACCACCACAACTGAGGCAGACGATTTTGTCATCCCGCAGTTTCAGCGGCACCGCCACAGCATTCACGTTACGATCCCATGCGGCATAGGCCGAGGTGTAGCCTTTTTCATTGTATTCGGCGATGGACGCATCAATATCGGCTTTAATTGCCGGCCATTCCTGCTCGCTGTATTTTTTCTGCAGATGCTGCATAAAAAATTCACGCTCTTCTGCAGTCACCATGGCAAGAAAACCACGACCGATTGCACTGGTCGCCATCGGCAGGCGCGAGCCAACTTCTACCCGCAAAGACTGCGCATCATCACTGCGGCTGTAAGACACAAAGATCATCGACAGACGCTCACGGGTGGCCAGACCAACCGATACCTGGGCACGCTTGGCCATGGCATCCATATAAGGTTTAGCCACCTGACGCACCTGCAGCTGCGATGTGTAAGCACTGCCCAGCGCCAGTACACCGGAATCCAGCTGGTATTTCTCCAGGCTGGGGGAATACGTCAGATAGCCCAGTTTGGTCAGGGTGTAGGTCAGACGCGATACCGTCGGCTTTGGTAAGCCAGTAATCGAAGCAATGTCCTGGTTGCCCAACAGACCACCCTTCTGGCCAAAAGCACGCAGGATTTCCAAGCCTCGGGCTAATGCCTCGACAAACTTCCGGTCTTTCTCGTCTTTGGACTTACTTTCCGGATAATCAAAAAAATCCTGCATAGTTATCAGCCATCTTCAGGGGGTGATTCAGAAACTCAGACGCCAGTGTCTGCGTACAGCCAACACAATAGAACCGCTGGCATCAGGCAATAGCAAAACGGAGTTCCATTATACAACCTGTACGTTTTGATTATAACCACCACCTGAATACAGATAGGGCAACGGGCACACGTTGCCCTATCTGCGTCTGTCGCTTTTCAAGCCCCCGAAAGAGCCGCAGCTCAGCTGCTGATCAGCGCGTTCAGATGCCAGTCACGGCTTCCCATCTGAGTATTCAGGCTGGTCAGGCGCTTAAAGTAGTGGCCAACATCCAGCTCGTCGGAAATCCCCATGCCGCCGTGAAGCTGCACCGCTGACTGACCAACTAGGCGGCCGGCATTACCGATTTTCACTTTCAGCATGGACGCCGCGCGCTTTGCTTCTCCTGCATTGGTCGGCTCAAGCACAGAATAGTAGAGCATGGAACGCGACATTTCTTTTTCAATAAACATATCAGCAAGTCGGTGCTGGATGACCTGGAAGCTGCCAATTGCGCGGTCAAACTGCTTGCGGGTTTTGACGTACTCGTTGGTTTTTTCCAGCAGAGTTTCCATAACACCGACGGCTTCCGCCGACAGGGCGACAATCCCTTCTGCCAGTGTTTCCTCTACCGCGTCTGCAGCAAGATTAAACTGTCCGAGCACGGCGTCCGCGTCGACGTACAGCTGCTCAATGGTCAGGTTCGAAGCGGAACTGCCATCGTTGGCTTTATAATCTTTGCGGGTCAGGCCTGCGCTGTCAGTGGGTACAACAAATACGCTGATACCGGACTGACCATTATCGGATGTGCGCGCACTGATCAGCAGGAGATCGCTGGCGTTGGCATTCAGCACAAACTGCTTACGGCCATTAATAACGTAACCATTGCCTTCTTTTACGGCTTCAGTGCCAATGGACGAGACACTGCCCGACGCTTCCAGCTCACCATGGGCCAGTGCCACTTTCAGTGTGCCCCCGGCTATTTTGCTCAGCAGTGCGTCTTTCTGCTCACTGCTCCCGGCTTTATTAATCAGGTTGGCGGATAAAATGACGGTCGAGAAAAATGGCTCAACCACCATGCCTTTACCCAGCTTCTCCTGCAGCACAATGGCATCCTGAATGGTGCCACCAAGGCCGCCGTATTCTTCCGGAACCATCAGTGCCAGCCAGCCCAACTCAGCAAAGGTTTGCCAGTTATGTTCACTGAAACCCAACTCACTGTCAGCCAGTTTGCGACGGGTCTCGAAATCGTATTCGTTAGCGATAAAACGTGATGCGCTGTCCTGCATCATCTGCTGCATATCGTTTAATGAAAAATCCATACCTTTACCTCGTTCAAAGACCCAAAACCTGTTTGGCGATGATGTTCTTCTGAATTTCGTTGGTGCCGCCGTAAATACTGAGCTTACGGTTGTTGTAATATGCCGGCGCTGCTTTTGCTGCGAAGAACGGACCTTCCGGCTCACCAGCAAACCCTTCCTGGTACTGTTCCGGCAGGAATGGCAGACCCTGAACGCCGGCCACTTCCAGCAGCAATTCATCCAGCAGCTGCATAATTTCTGTGCCTTTGATTTTCAGAATGGAGGATTCTGATCCTGGTGCCTTACCGGTCGCAACAGAAGAGAGCACGCGTAATTCGGTAAACTCCAGCGCTTTTAATTCCACTTCTGCTTCAGCAACACGGGACATGAATACGGCGTTGCCGCGCAGGTCAAACGCCTCAGATGACAGGCTGTCGATGCGCTTTTTCAGGCTCGCCAGTTTGCCTTTGGATTCAGCAACCCGGGCAATACCGGTACGCTCATGAGTCAGCAGAACCTTGGCGTAAGTCCAGCCTTTACCTTCTTCACCAATCAGATTATTTGCTGGTACACGAACGTTATCAAAATGCACTTCGTTTACTTCACGGATACCATCAATGGTGATGATCGGCGTAACGGAAATGCCCGGCGTTTTCATGTCGATCAGCAGGAAGCTGATACCTTCCTGTTTGATACCAGTATCTTCGGTACGTACCAGACAGAAAATCCAGTCGGCGTGCTGACCCAAAGTAGTCCAGGTTTTGGTGCCGTTAACGACGTATTCATCACCGTCACGTACCGCTTTGGTTTTCAGTGAGGCCAGATCAGAACCGGAATTTGGTTCGGAATACCCCTGACACCACCACACATTGGAGGCGAGAATATCCGGCAGAAAACGCTGCTTCTGCTCTTCATTGCCGTAGGTATAAATCACCGGGGCAACCATCGACAGACCAAACGGAATCAGACGCGGGGCATTACAGGATGCAACTTCGTTGGCAAAAATATACTTCTGCGCAGCGCTCCAGCCCGTGCCGCCATACTCCACCGGCCAGTTAATACCGGCCCAGCCTTTTTCATGCAGTGCTTTTTGCCAGAGCACGTGATCCTCTTTCGAGAGATAGGTGCCTTTATCCTGTTTTTCTTTAACAGACTGAGGGTATCCGGTACGCAGGAACTCACGCACTTCTTCACGGAAGGCCAGCTCCTCAGCAGAAAAATTCAGATCCATTATCCATCTCCAGTATCCAGTGGATTTGCAAACCAGAATACCACACAGCAGCATTCTGGCAATAAATTTCGGTATCTAATTTCTCTCTGCGAAACACCATAAGAGGCAAAGCAGTGCCTGATACGGCTGTTTCGCTCAAGAAAAGGATCAAACGATGGGAAATATCCCGCGATACAGGTCAGTCAGTGTGACTGCCGGCGCTGCTGCTCAGCCGTATTGGGCTACAGCAGCGCACGCGTTGTTATGCAGAACTTAAGCAACCGATGCTTTATCTGCCGCCCACTGCTGTAACAACTCAGATGGCTGCCAGTAATCGGCATCCAGGGTCTGCTGGTATTCTTTTATTTGTTCCAGCACTTTGTCATAGCCCAGCAGACTGGCGTAAAACATCGGCCCGCCCCGATAAGCCGGGAAGCCATAGCCATTGACGTACACCACATCAATATCACTGGCACGCTGTGCAATACCTTCTTCCAGAATGCGGAAGCCTTCATTAATCAGCGTCAGCATCAACCGGCTGACAATTTCTTCGTCGCTCAGCGTGCGCCGGGTAACACCGAATTTGTCTGCCATCTGGCTGATGATTTCATCCACTTCCGGTGCTGGTTGCTGGCCATGCTCTTTGCTGTAGTTGTAGTAACCCTGACCACTTTTCTGGCCTAAGCGTCCCTGTTCTACCAGCTCATCCGCCACGGCATAGGTTTCCGGCTTACCGCGTAATTCCGGCGGCAGATTTCTGCGTGCGTTGTAGGAAATATCCAGCCCGGCGAGATCGGAAACCGATAACGGCCCCATGGCCATACCGAAGTTTTTAATTGCCTGATCAACCTGCTGAGGCGTGGCCCCCTGTAGCAGACACAATTGCGTTTCACGCACGTACTGACGCAACATGCGATTGCCGATAAAGCCGTAACACACACCGGAAAGAACCGGAATTTTGCGGATTTTTTTCGCCAGTGCCATCACAGTTTTTAATACTGTATCTGTGGTCTGATCACCTTTAATCACTTCCAGCAGCTTCATAATATGAGCCGGACTGAAGAAGTGCAGGCCAATCACATGATCAGGGCGGTTGGTGTATCCGGCGATGATATTAATATCGAGATAAGAGGTATTGGTGGCCAGTATCGCCCCTGGCTTACAGGCCGCGTCCAGTTTACTGAACACATCCTGCTTCACCTCCAGGCTTTCAAATACAGCTTCAATCACCAGATCCACGTCACCGAGATCAGCGTAAGACAGTGTGCCGCTGATACGACTGACGCAATCATCGTAACTTTGCTGAGAAAGACGTTTACCTTCCAGCTGTCGGGTCAGAGTCTGTGTAACCCGCCCGATACCTGCCTGCAGCGCTTCATCATTGCGTTCAACCATAATCACCGGGAAACCGGCCTGCAAAAGGCACACACTGATCCCAGCGCCCATGGTTCCGCCACCGATAACAGCGATGCTGCGTATTTCTTTTGGCTGCACGTCCTCACTGACACCTGCCAGTTTCGGTGACTGTTTTTCAGCAAAGAATTTATGCCGCAGAGCACTGGATTGTGAGGATGCTTTGCACTCGAGAAAAGCTGCCCGCTCATAAGCCAGCCCTTCTGCCAGCGTCGAAACAGCGCTTTTTACAATACAGTCCAGCGCGGTCAGCGGTGAATCCTGGCCACGGAATTTCTTTTTCAGCAGGGCTTTAAAAGGAGCCAGCTCTTCGGCGGATAATTCTGCCGCTTTTGACTCACGCTGTGGTTTACCGGAAGCAGCGGCCAGCGCTTCGGCATAGTTCAGCGCATCTGTCAGCAGATCATCTGCGGCAATTTTATCCACCAGGCCAATATCCAGCGCCTGCGTGGCGTTACGGAATTCGCCCATGGCAGCCATTTTTATACTTTCAGCAATACCAACTAAGCGTGGTAAACGCTGCGTACCACCGGCCCCCGGAATTAATCCCAGCGTAACTTCCGGCAAACCAAGCGTCACAGCGGAATCAGCAATACGATAATCGCAGGCCAGTGCCAGCTCCAGACCACCGCCCAACGCGGTGCCATGCAGACATGCCAGCGTAATTTTGCTGCTGTTTTCCAGCTGTTGCAGTACATCCGGCAGAGACGGTTCCAGTGCGGGTTTATCGAACTCGGAAATATCGGCACCAGCAACGAAGGTACGACCGGCACAGGTCAGCAGGATCACGCGCACATCATCGCCTTCAGCTCTGGTCAGCGCGTCCTGAATACCACTGCGCACAGCCTGTGACAGCGCGTTAACCGGTGGATTGTTGATTTCAATAATGCCCACAGCCCCCTGTGAGCGATAGCTTACAACACTCATAATCAACTCCCTTAAACTCGCTCAATAATGACGGCGATACCCTGACCGATACCGATACACATGCTGACCAGCGCATAGCGGCCACCGGTTTTTTCCAGCTGACGCAGCGCTGTCAGAGCAATACGGCCGCCACTGGCACCCAGTGGGTGGCCTAATGCAATGGCACCGCCATTGGGGTTAAGACGCGGATCATCTGCCTGCAGACCCAGTTCTTTTAAACAGCCAAGTACCTGCGCAGCAAACGCTTCGTTAATTTCAATCACATCCATATCGGCCATCGACAGTCCGGCGCGTTCCAGCGCTTTGCGGCTGGCCGGTACCGGGCCGAGGCCCATCACTGCAGGCTCAACACCGGCAATAGCGGTGGATACAATGCGTGCCCGCGGAGCAATGCCAAAACGCTGCTGCACTGAAGCGTCGCCGATCAGCAATGCAGCGGCACCGTCATTGATGCCGGAGGCATTACCCGCGGTAACAACGCCGCCTTCAAATAACGGGCGTAAAGTCGCCAGCTTATCCAGTCCGGTTTCCGGACGTGGATGCTCGTCGGTATCGATCAGCACGGTTTTATTGCGCCCAACAGTTACTTCCACCGGCAGAATTTCTTCTTTAAAAAAACCGGCTTCATGCGCTTGCAGATATTTCTGCTGGGACGCATAAGCATAAGCATCACAGTCTTCGCGACTCAGTCCGAGTCGGGCGGCAACGTTGTCGGCCGTCTGCGGCATGGAATGATTGCCAAACTCTTCAACAATTTTTTTGTTGGTAAAGCGTGGGCCGATGGTGGTGTCGGCAATAATCTGGCCGCGATCAAATGCCTGTGTGGCTTTGGAAAGCACCATAGGTGCACGGCTCATCGACTCCACACCACCAGCAACAAACAACGAACCTTCTCCACAGCGCACCGCTCTTGAGGTATCAATCAGCGCTGCCAGAGCCGATCCGCATAAGCGGTTCACTGTCAGGCCACCGACTGACACCGGCAGCCCGGCCAGCAGACCAGCAAAACGGGCGACGTTACGACTGTCTTCACCAGCCTGATTGGTACAGCCGGCCACCACATCTTCAATGGCAGCCCCATCAACGCCACTACGCTCACAGACGGCTTTGATCGCCATTGCCAGCAGGTCATCCGGGCGTACTGACGACAAGCCACCGGTAAAACGGCCAAACGGGGTGCGGATACCGTCGTAAATGTAAGACTCGTTCATGTATCACCTATTTCGCTAGTCGGAATATGTTTTCGCATTTAGGTTACATGATTTATTCAAAACTGTGCAACCGCTGTGAATAAATAGCGTCTTACCATAATCCTTACCGATTACTTCAAGCATGAACGGTTAGAAGATGACAGGAATGATTGAAATGTGTCACGTTTAACCCTCATAAGGTACAAAAAATCACACAATCTATGTTTTGCACAGCGGTACATAATTTTGCTAGGATGGCTATTATTATAAAAATGACCAACACAATAAGAACAGGAGTTACGGCAGATGGCTACGGTAGCTGAGAGCATGTCGGAGTTTAAATCCGACGTTGATGTGAACAATCTTCCGGATCGTATCAGTCAGGCGGTACTCAGTCGTGCCAGACGGCAGCCATCCCACCCCTGCCTGGTCGACAGTGAAAGAACGCTTGATTATGCCGGGCTGGTTAGCGCTATCGAAGAATGCAAAACCTTCCTCACCAGTCATCAGGTCGGGCCCGGAGACCGGGTACTGCTGATTGCCGAAAACAGCATCACTCTGGTGGCGTTTATGATGGCCACCAGTGAACTCAATGCCTGGGCAGTGCCAGTCAACTCCCGGCTGACCGATTATGAAATCCGCAACATCGCCGATGACTGTCAGCCCCGGATCATTATTTACACCACGGCCGTTTCAGTAACGGCAGCGCAGCATGCCGATGCGATGAATCACAGCCTGACCACCAGCCTGCCCACTGCCGGCACCTTCCGTCACTCAGACGTACAGACAGACGCAGTAGCTGAACCCGTGTCAGCCGCGGCGGAAGAACAGGTGTTTGCCCTGATTTACACCTCGGGCACAACGGGCAAACCGAAAGGTGTGATGCTGACCCATGGTAACGTTCTTTTTGCTGCAACTCAGTCAGGCAGTATCCGCCACCTGAGTACAGATAGTTTCGTTTATGCCGCGCTCCCTATGTCGCATTCTTTCGGGCTGACATCCTGTGCCCTGGCCACGCTGATTTACGGCGGCTCACTGTATCTGGAGCCAAAGTTTTCAGCAGCTACCTGTCTGCAAACCCTGTTGCAAGGCGGGATCACGCTCTTTATGGGTGTTCCGCCCATGTACAACTCGCTTATTGATGAAATAAAACGTCAGGGCGTCAATATCAGTGAGCTGAAACTAACCTACCTGTTTATTGGTGGCGCCTCACTGGATATGGAAACCAAGCGTTATATCGAAGGCGTGTTTGGCATGCCGCTGCACAATGGCTATGGATTAACTGAAACCAGTCCGACCGTCGCTGCACTGCCTTATTACGTGCAGCTGAATAATTTATCCTGCGGGCCAGCGATTCCCGGTATTGAAGTGAAGTTAATTGATCCTGATGGCAACGAAATTCACGACGGAGAAATCGGCGAATTATGGACCCGCGGGCCTCACGTGATGAAGGGTTATTACAATAAACCAGAACTGACAGCTCAGGTTTTGCAGGATGATGGCTGGTTAAATACTCAGGATCTCGCCCGTATGGATGAGAACAAAAATCTGTTTATTGTTGGCCGCACCAAAGAGCTGATTATCCGCTCAGGTTTTAATGTATACCCTGCAGAAGTCGAAGCTGCGATTAACGAACACGATTCTGTGCTGCAGTCTGCCGTGGTTGGGGTAAAAAGCGATAACAACGAATCTGTTGTGGCATTTGTGCAACTGTCAGAAGGACTGTATGCCAGCGATGAAGAACTGCGCGAATTCTGCAAAGAAAGATTATCGCCTTATAAAGTACCATCAACCTTTGTCTTTCTGGATACGCTGCCCGCCAGCGGTACCGGCAAGATTCTGAAAGCCAGTCTGTCGAAAATGGCTCAGGAAGCGATCAGCTGAAATTCTCTACCTGCGTGCATAAATAAAGCGGCAATTGCCGCTTTATTCTTTTCAGAACACCAGCACCTGTTTCTGGCTGCCTTTGCCTGCCGCCACCACGCCATAGGCGTCACGGGCGCTGTCGATGGTCCAGCTGCAGTGATCCTGAGGCTTAAGCACGCCGCTGTCGAAGCCGCTGCGCAGTTCATTAAGAATCGCGGCGATGTCGGTTCCGCTGAGCTTCATGGTATCCACACCGATCAGTTGCAGTTGCTGATGATAAAAATCCAGCAGGTTAAAACTGACCTGCGCTGCGCCGGAATACCTGCAGCGGTACGGTACGCCAACACACCCGCATGAACTCACCAGCCATAACACGCTGAATTTCGCCGATTCAGAAATTGATAAGGAATGGACATTTAAAAAAGATGGCGAGTCGGTGGGCGTAAAACTGCAGGGCAACTTTTTTGCCAACAACGGTAATATTCTGTGCAACGCTGCCGTTGGTGGTTTGGGTATTGTTTATCAGCCGACGTTTCTGGTGCATGAGCACCTGCGCAGCGGGCGCTTAGTGCGCCTGTTTGACGATTGGCAGACCGATGAAATGAAAGCCTATATCGTCTACCCCAACCGCAAATTTCTGCTGCCGAAAGTACGGACCTTTATCGACTTTATCGTGGATTATTTCGGTGACGAACCTTATTGGGACCGGGGGATTATTCAGCGGTAACAGGGATTATTCCTGCTCCGCTGTTGGTTTCAGTGCATCGGCTTTCTTCTGATACTGCGCCACCAGAGCCCGGCATTTGGCCACCTGATCCGGCTTTTTCAGTTCTGTCAGGGCTTCAGCCAGCAACATATAAGAGCGGATGAGCAGCGGCAGATCGGTATATTTTTTGTGCATACCATTGATCATTTTCACGCAGGTTATAAAGTCGCCGGCGTCGAAATAATCCTTTGCCAGCTGGTAGCGGACTTTACCATCTTCCGGAATATACACGGGGAACAGTTGCAGCACCTGTTTATAAATCCGTTTCAGCTCGGTTTTATGGCCCTTTTGATATTTGAGGTGGATATAGTCATCCACCATCTGAGCCAGCAGATCGCGGCGTGCTGCCTGCAAAACAAACTCGAACCAGCTGTCGTACATCACAACATCCTGGTTATGTTTACTCAGATAATTCTGATACAGGCTGATGACCTTATCGTAATCGCCTTCTTTAACTGCTACATCGATATGGGCTTTCACCAGTTCTGATTCTGTCCGTGGCGGTGGCATGTTATCCAGCCGTTCACGGGCATAAAAACCCAGCGGTTCCTGATACTGAAACACCACATAGCCCATCATGTGAAAAATAACGACCATGTAATAGTTGGAAATGATCGACTGCAGAATCATGGTCACCAGGCTCAGTTCAGAACTGACCAGATACGACAGCACGCTGACTGACGATGCCATCAGAAATATAAAGCCAATCAGAATGCCATAGGGCATCCCCACCGCGGAAATAATGCGCATAACCGCCGGCGGTGCAGCCGAACGCAGTACGCTGTCGGTCAGAGCAAAGTTGATTAAAAAGGCGGGAATACTGAGCAGCACGAACATGCCCAGCAGGCCGGTAAAGCCGGGGCCGACGAATTGCGATAGCAGGCCGCCACCAATGCCCAGCAGCAACAGCAGGCCAATCATCTTCAGGATCAGAATAATGCCGCCTTCGTAAGCATCTGAAATATCCGGCGGCACCATATTGCCGTTGGCGGTTTCTTCCAGACAGCGGAAGCTGTACTTAATAAAAATGCCGGTAGAAATAAGCGCGGCCACCAGACCAACCAGCGGCACAAAGGATAACAGACTGCTCAGCACCGCCACGGTAATGATTAACCCCAGGGTGGAGCCATTCAGCGGATAGCGGAACATAGCCTTCAGATGATGCCAGAAAGGTTCGGCTGTGTAGGCGGAGCCCAGGCTGGCCAGTTCGGCCCCACAGTTAAAACAACGGCGCTTGTCGTTGTAAACGGTTTCATTGGTGCAGGTATCGCAGGTGTGAGTGTCACACTCTGAGCAGTACCAGCTGGCTGCGGTTAATGGGTGGTATTTACAGTATTCCATTAGGATTCCGCCATCTCTTCTGCCTGCTGCAGGTACATCTTATGTTTTTCCTGCTGATTCAGACGGGCGCAGGCACGGGCCAGGGCATCGGCCAGTTTGATCAGTACTGCTTTGCCTTCGCCACGGTCCTGCAGCACCTGATAAATTTTTTCTGCGCTGCTGATCTTATCCAGACGACTGAAATTACGCGCAGCATGCAGTAGTGCGCGGCTGCTGATAAAGGCCGGCTGTTTGGCAGCATCCAGCCAGATTTTTTCCTGTTCTTTTATTTCACCGTCGGTGAGATCTTTTTCCAGCAGCATGCGGTTAACGCTTTCCTGCCAGGCTTCGCCGCGATTAATTTTCAGCAGGTTATGGCGCAATAGCAGCAGGTCGAAATGTTCGCCGTATTCTTCGATGGCGGATTCAATCAGCCGGCTGGCACTGTCAAAGCGATATTTTTCTAATGCGCTGTAAATCTGCGCCATGGTTTCCCGGTAAGGGTCCACCTCGTCATCGGACTCTTCCAGATAGTCGGTATTCAGTACCGAAGGTTTGACTGCCACGGTCAGGCCGATCAGCACCGCACCGGCGACAAAGCCACCCGCGTGGGCCATAAAAGCCACGTTGCTTTCGGTATCAGAGAAATAGCTGTACAGCTCTTTGCCGATATAGATCGGCAGAATAATCAGCGCCGGGGCACGGAAGTAACCGACGATGACGTAAAACCAATAAAAGAACTGAATTTTCTTCCAGCGGTAAAGCACCAGATACATGGCCATTACCGCCGAAATCGCACCGGAGGCGCCGACTAACGGCGTATCCGACTGAATATTAATCAGCGAGTGAGTCAGACCGGCAGCAACACCACCAATCAGATAAAAAGCGAGAAAGGCGATATGGCCAATGGCCGCCTCCACCACAAAGCCACAGATCATCAGAAACACCATATTGCCCAGCAGGTGCATAAAGCCACCGTGCAGAAACTGATGTATCAGCAGATCAGGGATGGACAGATCGTTGGGCTGCAAACCAAAACGCAGGTAACTGATGGAGGCAATCTGTTCGCGGATTTCGCTGCGCCCTTCCAGCCAGCGGTTGTATTCCTCCCAATAAAACAGATTAGGGCCATTCTCGAACAGATAATCGTTAAAGCGGCGGTCCCGTAACAGCGTTGCGACGACGCTGAAGTATTCTTCTTCCGAGTACTCCTGTCTCAGATTCTGAAGTTTTTCTGTCTTCTGTTGTGATGTCAGATATTCCTGATAAATCGGCCATTCCTGTTCCAGAAAGTCCTGATGTATATAGGACTCAACCGCATCATAGAAACGATCATCATCACCGGCCTGATAAAGAAAAAAGACCAGAATATTGAGAACAATAATGGCGACCAGTGCGACCGGAGCGTTATTCCAGTCCAGTCGGCGTTCGGCGGGGAGAATAATCACAACCGCGGACTTCCCTGTGCTTCAGATAATGTCTGATGATAAGCGTCACAGAGAAGCGCGACAAGCTGACAAACCGGGTAATAACGCCCGGTCAGTCAGCCTTAAGAATGAAAGTGTTCTGCTGCAAAGTACTTACGCAAACACGGACGGGCTATTCCGGACCGTTATTCCGAACCGTTATTCCGAACCATTGTTAAGCACCACAGTAGCACCGGCCAGCAGCGTCTGAACCTTACCCTGGGACTGCGCACGCACTTCACCTTCGATGATGTGCAGAAGAACAGACTCACTGTTCAGGCGCACGCTGAAAGCGCTGACCCCCGCATTGACCCGTAATGTACCGGCCTGCACCCAGAATGGACGGCTGTCGGGCACAACGATAAAGGTGGCTTCTCCGTTAGTAATCTGTACCCGGCGCTGCTCGTCGCTGTAGCGCACCGCAACGGCAGAGCTTTCTGCCATGCGCACTTCGGAACCGTCATCCAGTTTCAGCGTTTCCGCCTCATCTTCCGGTGAGGCGTAACTGGTCACTGCTCCGGCCTGATCGTTATTGGCCGGTGCAATAAAAAAGAATACCGCTGCCGGTATCGCTATCAGCAGAACAATAGCGACCAGCAGAGAAGGATTAACACTCTGGGATGGCATAGATTGAACATCAGACATAGCAGACCTCCTGTCACGTCAGATACGCACCAGTCCCGGTATCGGGGATTCCGTACCGGGAATTCAGTACCGGAGTCACCTGCCGGAGTGGTGCAGGGATAGATGCCGGGAATGGGGTTATCCTCTGCCCGCGTGACAATTGCATTAACTTAGCAAGCAGAATAATCCATTGGCATGAGACCTTTTGCCAGATTGTAATTAATGCTGCTGGTCAATCCTGCGACACCCTGCCACATTCGCGCTGTTGGCATCCTTATTTATGCTCCGCACCAAGAAAAAAATGAATACTTATAACGAAATAATAAGGATAACCCTATGCGCCACGCCCCCCTGGCCACGGCAGTGATTACTGCCTGTATCACCTCCCCCGTTTTCGCTGCAGAGAATATTGAAACAAGAGCAGAAGAACGCTCAGAAGAACGTGCCCAGCAGCGCAGTGCGCAGCGTCTTTCTCCAGTCGTGATTACCGCGCCCCAGACCGCGTCAGTACTGACGGTAAGCACCGACCCGAAAGCCCCGCGCCAGCCGGTACCAGCTCATGATGGTGCCGATCTGCTGAAGAATATTCCGGGCTTTTCTGTGATCCGCAAAGGCGGTACCGATGGCGACCCGGTATTCCGCGGTATGGCGGCCTCGCGCCTGGGCATTCTGCTGGACGGCGAAACCATTATGGGTGGCTGCGGCATGCGCATGGACCCGCCAACGGCCTATGTGTATCCGGAAGCCTATGATGAGGTCGTGATGCTGAAAGGCCCGCAGACCGTCAAATACGGCCCGGGCAACAGTGCTGGCGTGGTGATGTTTGAACGTGCTGAGCCAGATTTCAGCAGCACTCCCGTGCAGGCGGACGCCAGCCTGCTGTTCGGCAGCGCTGAGCGCAACGACCAGATGGCCCAGGTTCTGGCCGGAGGCAAAACTGGCTATGTGTCCGTCAATGGTACCCGGGCGGATGCCAACGATTATGAAGACGGCGATGGCAACAAGGTGCACTCCGCCTATACCCGCTGGAGCAGCAACGCCGCCATCGGCTGGACACCATCAGCGGATACCCGCATTGAACTGAGCGGTGCCGTCAGTGACGGTGAAGCGCGCTACGGCGACCGTGCCATGGACGGTGTGGCCTTTGAACGCTCAAACATCGGCCTGAGTGCAGAGCAGAACAATGTCTCGCCTCTGATCAGCAAGATCGAAGGCCGCATTTACCGCAACTATGTCGATCACGTGATGGATAACTTCAGCCTGCGCTCTGTCAACGGCATGAAGATGGTTTCCAACCCGGACCGCGACACCAAAGGCGCCGCCCTGAGTATGGACCTGACACCAGCCGACAGCACTCAGGTTGCTGTCGGTGTCGATACTCAGCGCAACGAACATTCACTGCGTGCGGCCTCGGCCATGGCAATGGGCGGTATGGAACCTGCCGACCCGGATTATGAAGACGTGGCGCGGGAAAGCGATATGCGCTTTGAAACCTGGGGCATCTGGACCGAACTGGATCAGCAGCTGACTGACCACAGCAGCCTGCACGCCGGCCTGCGTCTGAACCGCGATTACGCCAAAGACCTGCGCGAAAGCCGCGACAGCTATGGTGAAACCAGTGACGACACCTTAAAGAATGCCTTTATCCGCTACGAGCAGCAGCTCAGTCAGGCCAATACCGTGTATGCGGGTGTGGGCCACAGCGAACGTGGCGCCGACTACTGGGAGCGCACCAAGAGCCCGGCAGCTACCGGCATGGGCAGCATGAACAGTGGTTCTGCCAGTAGCTTTGATCTGAACCCGGAAAAAACCACACAGCTGGATCTGGGGATACTGCATCACAACGGTGACGTCAGTGCTTCATTATCTGCATTTTATGCGAAGCATAAGGATTACATCCTGATCGAATCGCTGTCGATGTTTGCATCCGATGCGCGCAATATCGACGCCACCACTTACGGTGCTGAAGCGGATGCCAGCTGGGACATCAGCAGCCACTGGAACACCACCAGTACGCTTGCCTGGGTACACGGCGACAATAATGATGACCACAGCGCACTGGGACAGATCCCACCGTTGGAGCTGCGTTTTGGGGTGAATTACCAGCTCAATAACTGGTCGGCGGGCGCCCTGTGGCGTGTGGTCGCTGAGCAGAACCGCGTCGCCATTGGCACAGGTAATGTGGTCGGACAGGACATAAGCAAAAGCGCGGGCTTTAATGTCTTCTCGCTTAATACCGGCTATCGCGCAGGTGATCATCTGACGGTGACGGCCGGTATTGATAACCTGTTTGATGTCACCTACGCCGAGCATATTTCCCGCAGCGGCGCCAATATTACCGGCTACGAACAGACAGAACGCATTAACGAACCCGGCCGCACTTACTGGCTGAAACTGCAGTGGGCGCTGCATTAATCTGCCCCTGGCCATTGGCAGCGCAGATCTGACACGGATCTGCGCAAGGTTACTGACGCCAGAAAAAAGACGCCGGTAATCTGCCACTCCAGCCCGCATACGTGTGTTATTTCTCAGTCTTTACAAAATAATAGGCACAGACATTTGTCTGTTTTTTTATTATCCAATACAGTGAGGAATGACCGCACACTACTACAATTAACAGGCGGTCGTATTGTGATGCACACTTAGCAGCCTGATGATAAAAAATATATTTGCCACTCTGTTACTGACCTTCGCCCTGAGCGCTGCTGCCCCGACGCTGGCAGCGGAAAATATTCAGGCGCAAAATACTGCCGCGGAAAGCAGTCACCTCACGCATGTTGTGCTGTTTGTACCCGCAGATCAGGGGTTCCCTTTCTGGGATAAACTGGCCGCCATCAGTACGCTGGCTGCCGATGCTTTCGATATTGATCTGGAAGTAATTTATGGTCTGAATAATCGTTTCCTGAATATTCAGGCGGCTCAGAGCGTCAGCCAAAGAACTGAAAATAAACCCGATTATGTCCTGCTGAATGTTTACCTGAACAGCGCCAAAAGCGCGATGACGGCTCTGAATAATCAGGGTATTTCTTTCATTACCATCAATGCCGATGTTGAGCCATCAGAGCGCCCTAAAGTTGGCTATCCTCAGGGCCGCTTTACTGGCTGGCTGGCCAGCGTAATGCCGGATGATGTAACCGCCGGTTATCTCAGCGCCGATTATCTGATCGATCAGGCACGACAGCAGAATTTGTTTGCCAGCGATGGGCTGCTGCATATTGCGGGTCTGAGCGGCGGCCGCGACACGCTGCCCAGCCAACAAAGAGAGCGCGGACTGAGAAGCGTCCTCAGTGAACAAGCGGATACCACGCTGAAACAAATGGCCTACGCCGATTGGGAACAGGAAAGAGCCAGCTATCTGACGTCCGCCCTGCTGCAACGCCATCCGCAGGTGAAAGCAATCTGGGCCGCCAGCGATATGATGGCCCTCGGAGCTGCCAGTGCGATACGCAATCGGGGACTGCAGCCGGGCAAAGATATTCTGCTGGCCGGCACGGACTGGACCGCCGAAGGTATGCAGGCAATCCGCAGTGGTGAACTGCTGGCATCATCCGGCGGCCATTTTCTTGATGTTGTGCTGGCTCTGGCGATTATTTACGACAATGAACATGGCGTAAAAATCGCAGCAGAAAAGGCCGACATTCTGCGTCCGATGAATCTGTTAACCAAAGACAATATCGACCTTTACTGGCCGGTATTAAATGAAGACGGCTGGCAGAATCTCAACTTTCTCAACCTGAGCCGTTTTTACAACAAAGATCTGCAGGAGTATCCACAGGATACCTTTGGTCTGATGGATTTATTACTGCAGGAACAGCCAGGTAAAACAGCCGTGTCTGACGACAGCAAACCGGCAGAATAAAAATTAGTATCAGGCCGCAGAATTCTGCGACCTGATACTAACAGGCGTGAGGGATGAGGAGTGCCGGAAAATCAGGCGCTGCGATCGGAAGACAGCAGACTCCACACCGCCATATTTACGCTTTCACCTTCGTATTCCACCTGAGCCGGCAAAACACCTTCAAAGGTAAAACCGAGATTTTTCAGCAGCTGTTCGTGCTTGTCGCTGCCTTCACGTAAACGCATTTCCAGGCGGTGCAGGTTCAGCTCATCGAAAATAAAGTTGGCTATGGCCGGGAAGATTTCCTGCAGTTCCGGTAATTCCACCGCCGCAGATAATTCCCATTGCAGCTGTGCCGATAACTGCATCCAGTTAATTTTCTGAATACCGATACGCGCAACCAGCTGCTTATCGTACATGCCCTCGACCAGCCAGAACGCCGCTTCACGGGTTTCAAAACGCATGGCCATACGGCGCAGTTCATCCAGCGCCTGGGCGGAGACCGACATCGCCAGTCGCGGCAGATGATCGACCTGCTCCTGCACGCTCATCAGGGCATACAGCGCATCGCCATCCTGATCAGTTACGGGTAAACGCAGGCTGAAGTTACCGGCTGAAAAATTCCAGTTCATGCAGCACCTCCGCCATTTTTATCCGCAAACGATTTATCCAGATTCTGCCCGGGATTATCCTGCTCACCCAAACGGCCAGGCACGGGTTTAGCCACATCCAGTAATTTATGAAACTGCACCACATCGGCGAAGGTTTCTGTACCGGTACGCCAGCCATCACGCAGTGTAGCGCACAGGCTGAAGCCGCAGTCCTGCAGCAGGGTTTTAAGCGCTTCATCCTGACCGGCAATCCACTGATAACCGAAATTACGCAGATGGTATTTGCCCGACATAAATTCCAGACAGGTATTCAGTGCCGCCGCGCGGTGTTCTGCGGACAGCTGTGGCAGACCATCGACACGTAACATTGTGCGCAGCTGCGAAGGCTGCCAATCGTAGGCGCTGACCATACCCTGCACTTCGTAGTTATCGTCACTGCCCACTTCCAGCAACCACATCATGCCGCGCTGTGTCGCCGCCATCTGTACCGACAGATCCACCATGCGGGTCAGGTTATCTTTGTTATCCGGCACGTGCTGGCCAGGAATTTCCGGATGCTGATAAATAGCAAACAACGCATCCACATCGTCGTACGTCATCGGCCGTACGCGGCCACCATCGAAAGGAAGTTCAGGAGTAAAATTCATAAGGTTTCCTGCTTGCTGCCTGCAATCTATCTGCAGACACTTTTAATTCGTTAGACTTTTACGGAGTTTCCCGCCGGATTTAAAGCGTCGGCGAGGCAGTTAGTGCAAGGCAAAAATTCCCGGGGGAGCGGAGTGTATAAATCATACATGAGCATCCCACGGGAATTTTTAACGCCGCAATAACAACGCAGCCAGCTTTAAACCAGCGGCCTAATACTCGTCGTCGGATGAGTCATACCCATGCGCAAGATTTTCAAAGCGCGTGTACTTACCAATAAACGCCAGCCGGTCGGTACCAATCGGACCGTTCCGGTGCTTACCGGTAATCAGTTCCGCCACGCCTTTATCCGGGCTGTCTTCGTTATACACTTCGTCGCGGTAAATAAACTGAATAATATCCGCGTCCTGCTCGATCGCACCGGATTCCCGCAGGTCGGAGTTAACCGGACGTTTGTTCGGCCGTTGTTCCAGCGAGCGGTTCAGCTGCGACAGGGCAATTAACGGGCAGTTAAATTCTTTGGCGATGACTTTCAGCGTACGCGAGATCTCGGAGATCTCCTGAGTACGGCCTTCGCTCTTACCGGTCACCCGCATCAGCTGCAGGTAGTCGACCATAATCAGTGCCAGATCGTTATTGTTCTCGCGATACACTTTACGCGCCCGGGCACGCATTTCCTGCGGCGTCAGCGCCGGGGTATCGTCGATATACAAGGGCAGATCTTTCAGCATGTTGACTGCCGCAGACAGCTTCGGCCAGTCTTCGTCCACCAATTTACCGGAACGGATACGGGTCTGGTCGATTTTGCCGATGGACGACAGCATACGCATAACGATGGATTCCGACGGCATCTCCAGACTGAACACCAGACACGGCCGTTTGGTGGCTAGCAGAGCATTTTCCACCACGTTCATGGCGTAGGTCGTTTTACCCATGGACGGACGTGCCGCAACAATCACCAGGTCGGCTTTCTGCAGACCGGAAGTACGGTTATCAATCTCATTGAAACCTGTGGTCAGACCAGACAGGCCATCGGGCTGATTGAACAGCTCATCAAGCTGCTCCAGGGTATTCTTCAGAATCGGTGCGACTTTCTGCGGGCCACCTTCTTTGTGACTGCCTTCGGCGATCTGAGCGATGGCTTTTTCCGCATCGGAAATCAGCGTCAGTGAGTTTTCACCGTCCGGCTCGTAGGCGCGGTCCATGATTTCACTGGCGGCTTCGATCAGCGCCCGCTGCTGGGAACGCTCGCGCACAATTTCGGCGTAGGCAGCACAGTTGTCGATGGACGGTGTCATATCCACCAGACGACTCAGATAAGAAGCGCCGCCGGCTTTATCCAGCTGACTGCGTTCCTCCAGCTCTTCCGCCACGGTGACCACGTCGATCGGCTGCTCCTGTTCGACCAGGTGCATAATGGCGCGGAAAATCAGGCGGTGATCGTGACGATAAAAATCGGTATCGAGCAGCAGCTCGGAGACATCTTCCCAGGCCCTGTCGTCCAGCATCAGGGAGCCGAGCACAGACTGTTCAGCTTCGATGGAATGCGGTGGCGTACGCGGGCTGTTACTTTCCGCCTGCCCGTGGTCGTATTCGTCTGTCATGCAGAGATCCGGTAATCAGTCGTCGGTCAAAGCCAATCGGTCAGTGGCTGGCAAATCAGGGTAGCCAGCAACAAAAAAGGCACTATCAGCGAGCCGCTAATAGTGCCTCATTCTGTGCGCATCTGCCAGTTTGGCAGCGCAACAACGCTTAGGCTTCAGCTACAACCAGCAGCTTCAGAACAGCGTTTACTTCCGGATGCAGGTGGATAGCGATATCGAATTCACCAACATTACGGATTGGGCCTTCTGGCAGACGAACTTCTGCTTTTTCCACAGCAACGCCAGCTTCTGTTACCAGATCAGCGATGTCGCGGTTACCCAGAGAACCGAACAGTTTACCTTCTTCACCGGCTTTAACGGCAACAGACAGTTCGATTTCTTCGATTTTCTCTTTACGGCTTTCTGCATCAGCCAGTTTCGCAGCAGACTGTGCTTCCAGTTCTGCACGACGTGCTTCGAACTGTTCAACGTTTGCTTTGGTAGCTGGAACTGCTTTGCCTTTAGGGAACAGGAAGTTACGGGCATAACCAGGACGCACGTTAACGGTATCGCCCAGTGCACCCAGGTTTTCAACTTTTTCTAACAGAATAATTTGCATGTTTGATTCCTCATTACAGGGCGGTGGTTACTGGCCACCAGCCGTGTCTTTTAGTCGCGCGCGGAAGTTAATAAAACTGTCCAGCAACGCTACGAAAATTAGTAATGTGTACATGTAAGGCCCGAATAAAAAGAGCGCTAAATAAATCAGCACCATCCATGTCGGACTGGCGCGCAACTTAGTCACGACACCATGGAACAAAGCCAGACCTGCCAACAACAGAGGCACCGTTAATACCGGTGTCACTCCTGCCAGTTCCGGCTGCAGCTGTCCGGCTGCCAGACTGACCAGCGTAGCGGGCAGGCTGAAAGCCAGGGGCAGACGCAGCTGTTTAAATTCCTGGCCAAAACCGCCCGGATTAAACATTACCGCCTGCCAGTAGCGTCCCAGTAACAGACACAAAATTATGACCAGCGAATGGAGAGCCGCAAGGCCTCCGGCGATCATCGGGCCCACCAGCGGAGTCAGATAACTCAGAAATTCCGGGTCATCTTTATAAGTCTCCGTCAGGGTCTGTTCAATGGCCTGCTGCACCACGGGCAAAATGTCCGATAACACAACCGGCAACAGCAGATACAGAGCTATCCCGATGCCTGCGCTCAACAGCACCGCCAGATCGAGGCGGATGGTATTGCGCAGAACGATTGCACAGGCGCTGGCGCCCAGAGCAACCACCAGTGGCGTGGGGTCTCCCATACCTGCCCAGACAAATGCCGGAAGCAGAGACCAGAGAACCACCTGACCACCATCACGAAGTCCCTGACGCAGCAGTACCAGTGCCTGAATGGCTGCACCCAGCCAGAAAAGCAGAGGAATGGCTAAACAGGCACCGGCAGCAATAATTGCGTTGCGGCGACTGTCCATAGCCCAGCGGGCCAGAGCTTTCATGTTAAATCTTCTTTCTTACTGAATAGCGAAACCGGGCGTTGGCGAGGCCGTCAGTGCAAGGCAAAACTTCCTGAGGGCGCGCAGTGTATAAGTTATACATGAGCATCCCGAAGGAAGTTTTAACGCCGCAATGACAACGCAGGCAGCCCGGAATCAAACTCAGTTGTCGTGCTGGTCGGTATACGGCAGCAGAGCAATATAGCGCGCACGCTTGATTGCTGTAGACAGCTGACGCTGATACTTAGCACGGGTACCAGTGATACGGCTTGGTACGATTTTGCCAGTTTCAGTGATGTAGCCTTTCAGGGTGTCCAGATCTTTGTAATCGATCTCTTTCACGCCTTCAGCGGTGAAACGGCAGAACTTACGACGACGGAAAAAACGTGCCATGGATGTGTCCTCTCTTACTCAGCGTTATCTTCAGCAGATTCTTCTGCTTCATCTTCGTTTTCATCATCATCAGATTCAGCAGCTTCTGCTTCTGCACGCTCAGCGCGCTCCTGACGACGACGATCTTCACGGCTTTCAGCTGCTTTGATCGGAGACATTTCAGTCACAGCTTCATCACGACGAATAACCATGTTACGCAGAACTGCGTCGTTGTAACGGAAGTTAGAAGTCAGCTCGTCCAGAACTTCCTGAGTACATTCAACGTTCATCAGGATGTAGTGAGCTTTGTGGACGTCGTTGATCGGGTATGCCAGGTGACGGCGGCCCCAGTCTTCGAAGCGGTGGATTTTACCGTTGGAACCTTCGATGGCTGCGGTGTAACGCTCAACCATTGCAGGTACCTGTTCGCTTTGATCTGGGTGAACCAGAAAAACGATTTCGTAGTGACGCATTGTCAGCTCCTTATGGGTTATAGCCTTCCGGCCCATCCGGTAAGGCAAGGAGTCCGTTTTTCGCCGGCAGACTGTGTTCACAGCGACTGCGGCCAAACTACGGATAAAAAGGAGCGCGGAGTCTACCAGATGGTGGGTAGCGGTTCAATATATAACCAACCGCACTTGTGCCTGCTCCTGATCAGGTCTCTGACCAGTCACGCAGCAGGTTGTGATAGACGCCGGTCAGCTGCAGTACGGCGGCATTATCGCCGCCGGTTTCGCGCAGACGGGTAATGGCGGTATCCATCTCGAACAGCGCACGGCGCTGGCCTTCGCTGCGCACCATGCTCTGAATCCACAGGAAGGATGCCAGCCGCGCACCCTGAGTGACCGGGCGCACCTCGTGCAGACTGGACGACGGATAGAGAATGGCGTCACCGGCCGGCAGTTTCACCAGATGCTCGCCATAGGTATCGGCCACCACCAGCTCGCCGCCTTCGTATTCTTCCGGTTCAGCAAAGAACAGGGTACAGGACAGGTCGGAACGCAGAGTCTGCGACTGGCCGTTGAGATCGGTATATTGCATCACCGAGCCATCAACGTGCATGCCGTAGGTTTCGCCCCCGGCGTAGCGGTTGAAACGCGGCGGAATAATACGCAGCGGCAGAGCCGCAGCAAAGAACAGCGGATGCTGCTGCAGTGCCGCGGTTACCCGCTGACCAAGATGTGCTTTCAGTTCGGAACTGTCCGCCAGTTGCTGATTACGCTTTACCTGCGCGCCCTGCACGCCCACGGTTTCGCGGCCATCCACCCAATCCTGTGAGGATTCCAGCAGGCGACGGATATCGGCGGTCTCTTCTTTACTCAGCACCTGGGGAATATGCAGCATCATAGCGGTATCTCTCTTACGTTATATAGTGCGTTGCCGACGTTAAGGTAACGCTTCGGCCATGGGTTACATTCAACGACGAATGCGGGCTGTTGCCCGCATCGTCATTTCCCCGTTTTATCCGTCTGCGGATCAGAACTGCCAGTTCAGAGCCAGCATGGCGGAGCGTGGTGCGCCCGGGGTATAGCGGTAGCCACTCTTGTTGATCGAAGCGATGTACTCACGATCAAACAGGTTGTAGACGTTCAGCTGCAGGCCGAGATCAGAGCTGATGTCGTAGCCGGCCATCAGGTCCACCACGGTGTAACCTGCGGTTTCTTCCGGCGTGCCGACAGAACCATCGGTGCCACGCTTAAGACCATCTACATAGCGTAAACCGCCACCAATGGTCAGTGCTGAGAACTGATAGCTGGTCCAGCTGGTGAACGCCTTCTCCGGGTTATAGGTCAGGTTGTCGCTGCCATCCTGCGCATCGGCAGAACCTTCTTCTACCGTGGCTTTCATGGTGGTGAAACCAGCGCTGATATCCCAGTTGTCTGTGATGGCGCCAACCGCGCTCAGCTCGATACCCTGTACGCGCTTTTCACCGTTCTGATGGTAAGTGCCATCGGATTCATCCTGCTCAACTTCGTTGCTGACTTTGGTACGGTACACAGCCGCGGTCAACAGCAGACGGTCATCAGCGGTGGTCCACTTGGCACCGATTTCTGTGGTGCGGGATTCCTGCGGATCATAATCTGAATTGTCCGCGCTACGCTCGCTGTTGCTCAGCTGCATATTGCTGCCACCCGGTGGCTGCTGCGCCAGGGCGTAATTCACATAGGTATTCAGACCATTGCTGAAGCGGTACATGGCACCCAGTTTCCAGCTGAACAGGTTGCCGTCGGTATCGGCATCCACCGATGGCAGCACGGTGCCTTCCGGCGCACCGGCACAATCCGGACCACGACGGCCGCCACACACAGCGGTACTTTCAAATTCCGTGCGGTAAGTGTCGTAACGCACACCACCGGATAGCAGCCAGCTTTCGCCGATTTCTACCGTATCAAACAGGTACACGGCTTTGGTGGTGGTTTTACCTTCAGAACCGGCACCGGTGCGGGTCAGAGTAATGTCAGCACTGTCGTCCGGGTTATACAGATTTACGTCATCCGCCGCGCCGGTGACACCGTCGGTTTCCAGCTTCTCCCGGGTCAGTTCCAGACCGGCAGACAGCGTGTGCTTCACATCGCCGGTGTACAGGCTGGTCACCAGAGCAGTCTGGTTGGTGACGATGGTGTTGGTCTGATCTTTGGTGTTCACCAGACGACTGATTTCCCATTCATCGAGGTTATCCAGTGTTGCCGGATCGCCACTGGCGGTGGTGAACGAGCGGGACATAAACGCACTCAGCGCGTATTCCTGATCGGTTTTACCCCAGCGCGTCACGTTGCGCAGCAGGGTATCACCGGAGAAGTTGTGCTCCACGATCACGGTCGCCATATCCATATCGACATCGTCGTGATCGTCGTGGGTACCGTAGAAGTTTTCACTGTCGACTTTCGGTGCATCATCCCATTCCGGCACGCTTTCATCCGGGCTGGAATAGCCGGACAGACCCACCGTCGGCACATGGCCGTCGGGGATATTGCGCTGCTGAACATGCTGATAGTTCAGGTATACACGGGTGTCGGTGTCCAGACCAAACGCCACCGACGGAGCAATACCCCAGCGCTTGTTTTCGATTTCATCACGACCGGCAACGCCGCTCTTCTGCACCATCAGGTTCAGACGTGCTGCGCTGTTGTCGCCCATGGCCTGGTTAGCGTCCAGCGTGGCACGTTTCTGCTCATCCGTGCCCACTGACACAGTGCCGCCCAGAGCGCTGCCGAGGAACGCCTGTTTGGTCATCAGGTTAATGGAACCACTTGGCGAGGTACGGCCGTAGTCACTGCCGGCTGCGCCTTTTACCACTTCAATCTGTTCGGTGTTGAAGGTATCGCGTGATACGGAACCCATATCACGAACGCCGTCCACATAAATAGAGCCTGAACTGTCGAAGCCACGCATACGCACGGCATCACCTGTGGTGGAGTTACCGTTCTCCCCTGCATAAAAAGTACCCACACCCGGGCTGTTACGCAGCGCATCGGTCAGGGTTGCAGCCTGTTGATCGTGCAGCAGTCCGGCACCAATAATCTGCATGGTCTGTGGTGTGTCTTTAACCGGTGCAGTGAATTTGGTTGACAGGCTGTCGGCCTTGTAACCCGGTTTCTGACTGGCTTCGACAGAAACTTTAGATAACTCGGCAACGTCTGCATCGTCCGCTGCATGTACAGCGGGAGCGAGCAGACCCGCCATCAGTGTTCCGCCCAGACCGATACTGTTGGCCAGACCAATGCTGTGAGCGACAGGGCGCTTACGCGATTCAATGTGAGCCATGCTGAATAAACCTTATGTCAGTTAACGTTATGCGTTGTCATTATTCGTCAAGGACTGTAATGAGAATCTATATCATTTAGTTTTGCAACATAAAATTCGTACGGTTATTCCAGAATGATGGCCAAATCAGCACCTGAATTCAGATAAAATTGTTATATTTCAATAGCTTAAGATAAACCACCAAAAGAGAATAATTCTTATTTATTTTTTATAAGACGCTGACAGTTCGCGCAGTATCAACGAATTCAGAGACGGGGTTGGGGTTAAAGGTGGGGTTAAAGAAGGCTGAACGATCAGCTAAACGGGTAGCTGCACGAAGGCCGAACGGGATGGGATTAAAAGGTCAGAGGAGCAGAAACCAACGACAGACTCAGGCCCTGGCGCTGCCAGCCGATGACAGCGCGGCTGACAGTCCACTGAAAGCGCAACTGACAGCGCAACGGGCCTGAAAACGTTATTCAGCGCAGACGGTGGTGACCGTCCAGGGGGTCCACAGGCTTACCGCATCCAATACCGGTACCACGGCGCCCACTCCGGCCGCCACGGTCAGAGCAGTAATGCCGTTGTAGACGCTGTACTGCACTTTCACTTCCTGCCATGGTTTGCCACGACAGGTGCGGTACAGGTTCTTCGGCTGCGAGACTTCGATCATGCCGTCGAGGGTACCGTGATGCCACTGGCTTTTGCCTTCCGTGGTTTGCCGCTCGTCACTGAGGTCATGGGTAAAGCGGATGGTGCCACAGCCGGATAACGTAATGGCTAACAGCGTGACAGAAAATAATGAGCAGCGCAGACGTCGCCGGGACTGCCATGGGTTCACTTTCATACCTCCTCCTGCAGCATTTCCTGCCTGTTTTCACCGATAACGCCGCCCTGGGGAGCTGGCAATGCGTAGGGTGACAGAAATACCGCGTCCTGCTTTTCACACCAGACTTTGGCGGTGCGCGGCGTGTAAATAAACAGCGTGAACAGTGACTGCAGCCAGTCCGATAAACTGGTCACGGCCTGCATCTGCATCACCCGGCGCTGGCCGCAGACTTCACTGGTATTCACTGTGTGGTCACCGAAAATCGCCAGAATATAAAAGGCTTTGCTGTCCTGATAATCCGGCGGTGAGGTATCTTTTTCACCACCATAAGGGCGCACGGTGACGCTGGAACAGGCGGCCAACAAACAGCTGCACAGACACAGCATCAATAATGAGGCTGCGCTTTTTTTATGGCTGCCCGTACAGCTTTTTCCAGTGCGGCCGCTGTTGTTATTTCTGACCAGCCGCTTAATCCGGTTTTTCATTTTTATTTATCCCCTTATCTCTCGTTCCCTGAACATCCGGCAGCTGACTGCGCGCAGTCAAAGCGCCGGATCGTCCGCTCGCAGCGACGGAAAACTCACACAAAAACAGGCTCCGCCCAATGTGGATTCCCTGACCTGCATGCGGCCCTGATACTGAGCCACCAGCTCACTGACCAGTGCCAGACCAATGCCCTGCCCGGGCAGCAGACTGTCGAGGCGCACCCCGCGCTGTAAAATCCGCTCGCGCTGATCTTCTGCTACACCGCTGCCATTGTCTTCCACCAGCAGTTGCCATTCATCAGCATTCTGCTGCGTACTGACCCGTACCCGGCCATGACCATATTTGCAGGCGTTGTCGATCAGATTACCGGCGATTTCCAGCAGGTCCTGCTCATCACCAAAAAAAATCACATCACCGATGGCCTGATCAATGACGAGCGCATCTGCGGCGTACACTTTTTTCATTGCCGAGCACAGCGGTGTAATGACATCCGCTATCCGGTTCTGGCGAATACTCAGCGACGATGACTGACTGGTTGCCCGCTGCAACTGATAACGGATGCGTTCATTCATGATGTCCGTCTGCGCGCGTATTTCCTGCAGCATTTGTGAACCGGTTTCCGCTTTGCTTTCTGTTAAACCCGCTTCGCCTTCTGTTAACCCCCGGATTACTGCCAGCGGGGTTTTCAGGCTGTGGGATAAATCCGCCAGCTGATTACGGTAGCGTTCGCGCTGCGCCTGCTCATTTTTTAACAGTAAATTCAGGTTATTGGTCAGCGGCGTCAGCTCCATTGGATAGCGGCCACTGATGTGGTCCAGCTGCCCCTGATGAATCTGATTCAGCTGACGGGCAACGCGTTTGAGCGGTACCAGCCCCCAGTGCAATACCAGCCCCTGAATTATTAACAGCAGGCAACCAAAGCCAAGCAATACCGCCATCAGCGTATTACGGTATTCGTGCAACTGTTGCTGCAACGGCTGTAACGTCTGCGCCAGGGTCAGGGTGTATTGATCCTGTTCTTTATTGCCCCAGCGAATACCCGCGCGCAACAACAGAAAATCCTCACCGTTCAGCGCTGCAAACGAGTAGCGTTGTTCTCCGGCACTCACCATCAGCGTCTGCGGTAAGGGCATACTTTCGGCCGAGTGCGAGGTCCACAAGGTCTGATTGCGGTAGTCACTGAGCATCGCCAGCAATCCCGAATCCGCTGTATTAAAACGTCCTTCGGGTAAATATTCGGGTAACTGAATCTGGCCCATCACGCGGTCGGCACTGCCCAGCAATGAATAGCTGTAAATGCGCAGGGTTTCTTTTACGCCCTGTACCTGTGCTGCATAAAACGACCGGTACAGCCAGGTGCCAACGCCGGACATGAGCAATGTCAGCATCAGCAAAGAAATCAGCAGTATCCGGTTGCGCAGCGAATTGAACATAGTCAGTCCATTACAAACTGATAACCGCGTCCGCGCAGCGTGCGGATCGGCGCATAACCATCGGCTGCCGCCAGCTTTTTACGCAGACGTCCCATCAGAACTTCAATTACATTGGAGTCGCGTTCAAAATCCTGCGCGTAGAGATAATCCGTTAATGTGGTTTTACCCACCACCTGCTGTGGATGACGGATCAGGTAATCGAGAATTTTAAACTCATAGGCCGTGAGCTCCATTTGCCGGCCATCCAGACTGGCGGTCTGCGTATCGGTATCCAGTGCCAGCGGCCCGTGGGCGATCACACTGGAATGGCCGGTGGTGCGGCGCAGCAGGGCTTTGGCCCGGGCCTGTAATTCTTCCATATGAAATGGCTTTTCCAGGTAATCATCACCACCGGCTTCCAGTCCTTCCACCCGGGATTTCCAGCCGCCACGGGCGGTCAGAATTAACAGCGGATACTGACAGCCATCGCTGCGTAACCGCCGGATGACTTCAATACCATCCATGTGCGGCAGACCAAGATCGATAATCGCCAGATCGTAGGGATATTCGGATGCCTGAAAATACCCATCACGGCCATCCTGTGCCTGATCCACCTGCCAGCCACAGGCTTCCAGTCCCCGGGTGATCTGCTCGCGGATCGGCCGTTCGTCTTCCACAATTAATATTCTCATGGTGTGGTTTCCTTTCCTTCGTTTTGCGGGCTTTTGCTCGTGGTATTCTTTTTATCTTCTTTCTGCGGGTTATCGCTGGCCGCAGGCTCATCATCCAACAGCGCTGCAGACTCATCATCCAACAGCGCTGCAGACTCATCATCCGGCAGTGCCACAGGCTCATCATCCAGTAGTGTGCCGTCGAGGGCGTTAACGTAAAACTGCTGAATACTGCCCTGCTCACTGAGCAACCGGACCTTGTAAGCCGGCGGCTCAGTGGCCATGTATTCCACCTTCAGTACCTGCCCGCTCTCCAGCAGCAGAATCAGACGGCCGGCTTCCTGCGGACTGATCAGCCCCGCAGGCGGAGGCTGAGTATTGAAGTCCGTCAGCGCACGGTCGCTGGCAGGTAGCGCGTCTTCCTGCTGGATATTTTTCTCCACCCAGCGATTAAAAGGCGTCATCAGACCTTCCACCCACTCAGTGCGCGGATTCAGGTTTTTCTCTACCCAACCGGATTCACCCTCGTCTTCTGCAGCATCAGCACGCACCTCCACTGCCCGTATACAGGCAACGGATAATAGTGCGCTCATCAGCAACAGACGGATTCTTTTCACGGGTATTTCACCTACGGATGTTTCCTTTCTTCACGGATAATACTAACGGGTAAACCTGAACCTTGACTGAACCATACAAAATGCCGTTTTCTTAGGGCACCAGCCGGAATCTGTGGATTACTGAAGCGCCTGATTCAGATAACGTTCAGCCAGCTCTGGCAATATGCAGCTAATTGATTTGCTAATTCAACCTTACGACAGGGAATCGGATATGCCACAGCAACAATCCAGACAAGAGTCAGAAAACGCAGCAACTGAACAGACCACTGACACACCTCAGCGTCCGTTAAAAACCGTTGAGACAGTGGATGCCGATGCCGTCTATGCACACAACAGGAAGAGTATGGATTTTATCAGCGCGTTAACAGAGGTGAGCCACAAGCACAGTCACCAGCGCCCGAAAACAAAAGAATAAATCAATCTGCTGCAATAAATGCCAGTTCATAACGGCATCAGAAAGGGCGACTGATGCCGCCCGACACGCTACAATAACGGTTTTTAACCTTTGCCGGACAACTCCCGGCCAGGAACCGTTATGATCCGTATTAATCAGCTCTCCCTGCCCCTTGATCACCCCGAATCTGCTCTGCGTGACGCCATTGTTGAGCGTCTGCAGATCAAAGATGCCGACCTGCTGAATTTCACTGTCTTCAAACGCAGCTACGACGCGCGCAAAAAGAACAGCGAAATCAAATTTATCTACATCATTGATGCTAATGTAAATAACGAACCCGGCGTACTGGCACGCTTCGCAAACGATCAGCAGATCCGCACCGCACCGGACACGGATTACCATCCGGTGGGCCATGCTCCGCAAGGTTTATCCGAACGCCCTGTGGTTATTGGTTTTGGCCCGTGCGGTTTATTCGCAGCGCTGATTCTGGCCCAGGCCGGTTTTAAACCTATTGTGCTGGAGCGCGGTAAAGAAGTACGCGCGCGCACCAAAGACACCTGGGCGTTATGGCGTAAAAAGCAGCTGAGCACAGAATCCAATGTGCAGTTCGGTGAAGGCGGTGCCGGTTTATTCTCCGACGGTAAGCTCTACAGCCAGATCAAAGATCCGAAATTCTTCGGCCGTAAAGTGATGGCGGAATTCGTCAAGGCCGGTGCGCCGGAAGAAATCATGTACGTCAGCAAACCGCACATCGGCACCTTTCGTCTGACCGGCGTGGTATCCACCATGCGCGAAGAGATCAAACGCCTGGGCGGTGAAGTGCGCTTTGAAAGCAAGGTCAGCGAATTTATTCTCAACAACGGCCAGACCGAAGGTGTGGTGCTGGCCAATGGCGAAAAAATCATGAGCCGCCACGTGGTACTGGCGCTGGGTCACAGCTCCCGTGACACCTTCCGCGCTCTGTATAAACAGGGCGTGCACGTAGAAGCCAAACCGTTCGCCATCGGTTTCCGCGTGGAGCATCCGCAATCACAGATTGATAAAGCCCGTCTGGGTAAATACGCCGGTCATCCGGAGCTGGGGGCGGCAGACTACAAGCTCACTTATCAGGCGAAAAACGGCCGCCCTGTGTATTCCTTCTGTATGTGCCCCGGCGGTACCGTGGTGGCGGCAACGTCAGAAGAAGGCCGCGTGGTGACCAATGGTATGTCGCAGTATTCGCGCAACGAGCGCAATGCCAACGCCGCTATTGTGGTGGGTATTGAGCCGGAAAAAGATTATCCGGGCAGCCCGCTGGCCGGTATCGAACTGCAGGAAAAACTGGAAGAAAAAGCCTTTGAACTGGGTGGTTCGGATTACAACGCACCGGCGCAGCTGGTCGGCGATTTTATCCGCGGCAAACCCTCCAGCGAATTCGGTCAGGTCGAACCTTCTTACAAGCCGGGCATTAAACTGGGCGACCTGCATCAGGCGCTGCCGGAATATGCCATCCGTGCAATTCAGGAAGCACTGCCGGAATTCGGTAAACAGATTAAAGGCTTTGACCGTAATGATGCCATTTTAACCGGTATTGAAACCCGTACCTCATCGCCGGTGCGCATTACCCGCGACCGTGACACTCTGCAGAGCCTGAACACCAAAGGTCTGTACCCGGCCGGTGAAGGTGCCGGTTACGCCGGCGGTATTCTGTCTGCCGGTGTTGATGGCATTAAAGTCGCAGAAGCTGTGATCACCGATATGCTGTCAGGACTGAACGCATGAAAGTCGATGAGGTAAAAAAACTGCAGCAGAAAAAATACCGTAACGAATTGCGGCATTTTTTGCTGGAAGGCGAGCATCTGATTCTGGAACTGCATAAAGCGGCTTTTCATCCGACCAATGCGCAGACGCATCTGCGTGCCTCTGAACTGTTTATTACCGAAGAATACAGCCGTTGGGTTGATGAACAGCTGGGCGATCACTACCGCGTCACCCTGGTCGGCAAAAAAGCCATGAGTCAGATGTCGGACACAAAATCGCCACAGGGCATTATTGCTGCCGTGCCGTTTGCGCCGCAGGATTTTCAGAATAACACTGGTAATGTACCCCGTAACAACGGCCAGAAAGAACGTGCCGTGTATCTGCATGAAGTACAGGACCCGGGCAACCTCGGTACTATTTTGCGCACCCTCGGCTGGTTTGGTGGCTTGCGCTGCCTGCTGAGCCCGGGCAGCGTTGATCCGTACAATCCGAAAGTCGTGCGCTCCAGCATGGGAGCCATTTTTCATGTGGCGTTTGAGCAGGATATCGATATCAATGCATTGCCTGAGCGTTACCAATCCATCGCCTGTCTCGATATGCAGGGCGACGCCCTGAGCAGTGACGGGATAAAAAAACACGACTGTTTTGTCTTTGGTAACGAAGCCCGCGGAGTACCGCATGAACAGCTGCAGGGGCTGAATGTCACCGCCTATACCATTCCCGGTAACGGCGCCATTGAATCCCTGAATCTGGCTTCCGCGGTTAATATGTGTGTGTACGAGTTGCAGCGCTGAAAGCCTGAAAACAGGGTGTTTTAATTTCAGCGCCTGTGGTTTAGCCCGTCCCGGTGTATATTGCAGGTATCTGTCGGAAAAGGTTATTTTGCCACCAGTCCGGTAAATAACCACCGCGTTTCTCTATACTGGAAGCACTACTGAAATCAGGAGATCTCATGTCTGCCGTCCTCGTTCCGCTGAAGCAAGCTTCAGAATCCCCCGCTACCGCGCTGACCGTCCTTGAATCCGCAAACTACAGCAACTGGCTGGAGCAGCAACCACCCCTGACGCAGAACTGGATCAAAGCCAGCGGCTATCAGGGTAAAGGTATTCAGTTATTACCGGACAGTGAGGGTGAACTGACTCAGGCGCTGTTCGTGTGCGACAGCCTCGATGATATGTTCGCCTGTGGCGAACTGGCCAACGCTCTGCCGGCCGGCGATTACACCATTGCCAATGACGCTGCAGCAGAACATCTGCTGAATATCGCCTTTGGCTGGGGTGTCGGCGCTTACCGTTTTGAGCGCTACCTGAAACCGGGTAAAGAGCAGGCGCGCCTGTTGCTGGAAGATGAAAGTATTCTTGTCCAGGCGGAGATGCTGGTCGAAGCCACCAAGCGGGTGCGCGATCTGATTAATACGCCCGCCGCCGATATGATGCCGGAAAACCTCGCCGCAGCGGTGGAAGCCATGGCGCAGGAATTTAACGCCGATTTCAAACAGATCATCGGTGATGATCTGCTGAGCGAAAATTATCCTATGGTGCATGCCGTTGGCCGCGCCAGTGTGCACGCACCGCGCCTGCTTGATCTGCGCTGGGGCGATGAATCCCACCCGAAAGTGACCCTGGTCGGTAAAGGCGTGTGTTTTGACAGCGGCGGTATGGATATCAAACCTTCCGCCGCCATGCGCTGGATGAAAAAAGACATGGGCGGCTCAGCCCACACCATTGGCCTCGCTTACCTGATTATGGCGCAGCAGTTACCGGTACGTTTACGTCTGCTGATTCCTGCTGTGGAGAATGCCGTCAGCGGTAATGCTTTCCGCCCGGGAGATGTGCTGAATACACGCAAAGGCACCACGGTCGAGATCGACAACACCGACGCCGAAGGCCGTCTGGTACTGTGTGATGCCCTGACTGAAGCCGTCAGCGAAAACCCGGAACTGGTGGTTGATTACGCCACCCTGACCGGTGCCGCCCGGGTCGCCTTAGGCACCGAACTGCCGGGCTTCTTCACCAATCAGCTGCAACTGTCATCAGACCTGATGCAGGTTGGTCAGAAAGTTTCGGACCCGGTGTGGAATCTGCCGCTGCATCAGCCGTACAAAGACTTCCTGAAAAGTGATATCGCCGATATGACCAACTGCGCAGCGACACCTTTCGGTGGTGCCATTACCGCAGCTCTGTATCTGGAGCACTTTGTGGAAGAAACCCCCTGGGTACACTTTGATGTCATGGCGTGGAACAACCGCAAACTCAGCGGCCGTCCGGTGGGCGGTGAAGCCATGGGCATGCGCGCGGTATTTGAATACCTGAGCAATCGTTTTGGCGATGCCTGAGTAAGGCAGCGATAACGGGCACAAAAAACCGGGATTATCCCGGTTTTTTATGCGTGCCCTGAGGCGATATGAAGTTAAATCATAGCCATATTAATCAGATGTGAGCCGGTAATAAATGAAGCTGACACTGCAACCTGGGGCTCCATTTTCAGGGTATCCAGATTCAGCGCCGCAATATCTGCCTGACGCCCACAACTGACCCAGACACACTGACGATCTTCCGACAGAGCAACACCGCGTACATTTTCGGTTAGCAGATGGCCGCGGTATTCGAGTTTACTCATGGACCATAAGGTCAGCATACCCGGTGTTGGGTGAGTGACAATAAACAGATCTCGTTCAGGTACAACTTCTATGCTCAATGATTCCCCAAGCATATTGTTCACCACGGCTGCCGGCTCTTTCATTGGCTGCAGATCGCCACTGCCGGTGAAGACACTGACGGCCCCCCGGTAACGCTGGTCCAGCCCCAGTCTTGGCGCCGAAACGACCACTGCCCTGTGATCCGCCAACGGAAACAGATGGCCCGTGTTAAAGGCAGGATCAGGCATTTCTGCCTGCTCCAGTAATTTCTGTGTTTTTACGTCGATATAACACAGGGATCCGGCCACACCGCTGCTTCTGGTTCCACCGCCATTGGTAACCATCAATACCGAATCATTTTCAATCAAACGGCACTCATGTGGGTTATCGCCATAAGTCGGAAAATCGCCCAGATACGCCAGGGTTTTCGGATCGCGAATACCAATTGCCCCCTTACCATCCGGCGAAGTCTCCGTCGAAAACAGATACTGATCGTCGCGGCTACAGGCACCATGACCATAGAACTGACGCTGCTTAACCGGAGGAATAGTCTGCACCACTTCCATAGCGTCCAGATCAAGCAGGGCAGCGCCATTACCGATTTTTTCAAAACTGTACACCAGCGTTTTACGTCTGGGCGAGAAGGCAAAACCGTGGGGAAAGAAATCTGTCTTAATGGTCTGAATACTGTCTTTATGAGGATTCACCACAGACAGCACATACTCCATTGGCGACTCAAGGGAACGCTTAAAACGACCTCCCCCCCAGCAGCAGATCTGTACTGCGGGTTCGGGCCTGAACTGACATTGGCAACAGCGCAGCGGAAGCAAGTAATGCCGAACGCTTCAGAAACAAGCGCCGGCGGATATCCGCCAGGGAAGTATTTTTCACAGACCATCCTTAACTTTAAAACCTGAAACGATTGTCCGGCATCGTCGGGCGATGCTCAACACCTGCTCTTGTCAGAGGTCAACGAGTCTGACGGAAAGAGCGGGCAACTGTCTGATTCAGGGATAAAAACGCCTCAGCGGACCGCGCCACAGCAACATCTGCTTCCCTATGGTATTGATCGAATCTGATCCTGCCCTGTTTTGATTCCTGTGCTGCCTTCCTTTCTGGCAGCACAAGCGGCGCCCCCGGGCTTTGCACTGCCTGGGGGCGCTGTTCACAACGTCCGGTTTCACCAAAAACCAACGAGAAATCAGCCGCTTATCTATCTTCAGCTATCTAACCCTTACAAAAAGACACTGAGCCTGGACTCAGCATGGCGCACATCTTGAATATTCTCTTCAGGAATTTTTATTTCAGATTTGGGTACCAAATTCTCCAACCGATAGCCATGACAGACTCAATGACAGATACAGCCAGCGCAGCGCCAGTACAGGAGAACACAATTCGGCAGGAGAACACCCACCCGCAGGATACCCTGCGTCTGCTCGGTCTGGATTTTGGCTCCACCACCAGCAGCATGATGTTGGCGGAAGTGCGCGTTGGCCGCCACAGTCTGGATGGTCGCATGGGCTTCAGCGAACCGCGTATGCTGCTGCAGAGTGAGCCGGTATTTACGCCCTTTACCATGGCCGAGCTGCTCGACGAATCGCGCATTAACGCGCTGCTGGATGAATGGCTGAGCGCCGCTGACTGGCGTTCAGACGCAGCTCCTGGTCAGCCAGACATACAGGTGGCCGGTGCTGCCCTGATTACTGGTCTGGCCGCGCGCAGTGAAAATGTGCAGCTGCTGACGGATATGATCAGTCGCCGTCTGGGCAACAGTCTGATTGCAACCGCCGACGACCCCGGACTCGAATCCTGGCTGGCGTTTATGGGCAGCTGCGCCACATTAAGCCGCCACCACAGCACGCGGGCACTGATCAATCTGGATATCGGCGGCGGTACAACGAATCCGGCTCAGGGATTAAACGGGCAGGTATTTGACTGTGGCTGCTTTTATATCGGTGCCCGCCATCTGACCTTTGTGCCGGGCACCTATACGCTGCTGTCATTTTCCTCATTCGGCTCATTACTGCTGCAATATCTCGGTTGTGAAAAACAACCGGGCGACACGCTGAACACAGATGAAGTAGACGCCGTAGTGAATTTTTACGTCACCGCGCTGGAATTTATTGCCCTTGGCGATATGAGTTTTTTTCAGCGCTCGCCGTTGCATAAAAGCTTATTACAGATGCCTTTTACACCAGCGGCCAATGCCGGCACCCACCCTCTGATAACGTTTTCCGGCGGTGTCGGTGAAATTATTTACCAACATGAACGTACCGGTGAGTGGCCAGCGCAGACCTGCTACGGTGATCTTGGTGTGGTTCTGGCACAGGGAATTATCGCCTCGCCTTTGCTGGCCGCCGATTTACGGCACCAACCGGAGCACGCGGGGCGTGCCACCGTCATGGGGCTCACACTGCACAGCTGTGATGTGTCCGGCAGCAGCCTCTATCTGTCTGACCCCGGACGTCTGCCGCTCAATGATCTGCCAATCATTTCCCGTTTGCCGGCCAACACAGAAGCGGATGGCTGGCACCGTGCTGTCCGCCTGGCGATGAGCTCGGTCAGCGGCGCCTGCATCAGTATCGAAGACAGCCGGGATATCCTGCCGCAAGGGATCAAAACCCTGGCACACACGATCCGCAACGCTCTGGATGAAGCCCGCTATCCGCTGACTCAGCCGCTGGTTTTATTAATGGATTCGAATCTGGGCAAGGCTCTTGGTCAGTACATTACCGACTGGGGAAAAGAAAATCGCTGCCTGTACGTGATCGACGAAGTACCGCTGCGCGATGCCCGCTTCGTGCAGATAGGAAAGCCATATCAGCATATCGTGCCGGTGTCTTTTTTCGGCATGAATTAACCATGAATACGACCCGATAACGCATAAACATAAATCAGACATTCGCAGGGAGATCGGTATGAAAGCGCTCAGCCCCATCAGTGACATCGCACTGCCCGTGGTTACCACGGCAGCGGACTCCGCTATTGAATTACGCACCAGCGACTTACTCACTATCGAACTAATGGGCGCAAGCTACCCGTTCCGCAATTTAAAGCACCTGCTCGGTGCCGCCGATATCAGCAAAGCAGGTGAACGTATTGCGGGCCTTGCCGCGACGGATGAAGTTGAACGCGAAGCTGCACGTAAACTGCTTTCCGGTCTGACCCTGCAGCAGCTGTACGATATGCCATTAACAGACAACCGTGGCCGGATCGACGACATCATGCGCGTTAATTACGATATCGATCCGGAGAAATTTTCATCCATAAAAGACCTGACACTGGGCCAGTTAAAAAACCACCTGCTGGCCAGCAAAGGCGACGAAATCCGTGCCATGGGCAGAGCCATGACTGGCGTTATGGTCTCGGCGCTGACCAAACTGCTGGACGTACACGAGTTAATTCTGCTGGCCAAACGCCTGAAAAAAGGCGCCTCGGCCAAAGCCCGTACCCGGGTCGGTTTAAGCGGCACCCTGTCATCGCGGCTGCAGCCCAATCATCCTACCGATAATTTATCCGGCATCACCATGCTGGCCTACACCGGATTATCCATGGGCGCCGGCGATGCCCTGCTGGGATTAAACCCGGCCATTGATACCGTCGAGAACATCAGTGCCACCCTGCATCACCTGGATAAAATCCGCCGTGATACCGGAGCGCCAACCCAGATCTGCGTGCTGTCACATATTAAAACGCAGCTCGCCTGCTTAGAGCAGGGGGCTCCGGTTGAGATTATGTTCCAGAGCCTGGCAGGTACAGAGCGCACATTAACCGAAGAATTCGACGTAACCGTAGAGCTGCTCGACCACGCCTACAACACCATGCGCGAACACGGTCCGCTGCAGGCAGAAGGCGCAGAAAATATGATGTACTTCGAAACGGGCCAGGGCAGCGAGCTGACGTACAACAAACACGACGGCATCGACATGACCACCTGCGAGGCGCTGTGTTACGGCCTGGCGCGCCGCTATTCGCCGTTTATGGTGAATAACGTCACCGGCTTTATTGGCCCGGAAACCCACGTCGATAACTTTGAAATGACCTACTCCTGTCTGCAGGATCATTTCATGGGAAAAATGATGGGACTGCCGATGGGCATGGCGCCCTGTTTTACCCTGCATTCACAGATCACTGCCGAAGGTCAGCAGATGGCAACCGAGCTGCTGACCGCCGCCGGCGCCAATTTCTTTATGGATGTATATCTCGGCAACGACCGCATGCTGGCGTATTTCGATACCAGCGGCCATGACGATCAGACCATGCGCGAAACCTATGAACTGGAACCCGCGCCGGAATATCTCCAATGGGCGCTGTCGCGTGGTATTTTTCAGCGTGATGATGAAGGCCTGATTCAACGCGGTCCGAACTGGGGCAAACCGCAGCAGTTCTGCCAGTCAGAGCTGGATTATCAACGCCTGCTGGAATCCGTTCCTGCCGCCTACGGTTTTGATAACGCCGGACCGCGCCCAACCGATGAGGTCACGCGCACACTGCGCTCTAACCAGGCGATCGCGCGGGAAGCCATTTATGCCGATCTCGACCGTGAATTATTATCCGCCATCGGGCCGCAACGCTGGCTGGCAACAGAGGCCAGCGATAAGCATGAACATCTCAGCAATCCGGAACTGGGCTCGCATTTAAGTGCCGACAGTCTGGCATCACTGCAGAACGAAAACACCGATGTGCAAATTGTGATCTCCGACGGCCTGAGTGCCGAAGCTGTCCATCACAATATTCCTCTGCTGATTCCGGTCCTCAATGACGGTCTGGCCAGTCGCGACTACAAAACCGGCATGACCACGGTCGTCCCTTACGGCCGGGTCAAGCTGTGTGAACCCATTGGTGAAGCGCTGAATACCCGGCTGGTGATTCTGCTGATTGGTGAGCGCCCCGGAGGGGACGCCCAGGCGTCGCGCAGTCTGTCGGCGTATTTTGCCTATCAGGTATCCGCTGCAGATAAAACAGAAGCTGCGGCTTTCAGCGGCAACGCCGATATCCGCTGGGAATACACGGTCATTTCTAATATTTACAGCGGTGGCCTGCCGCCGCTGGAAGCCGGAGCTGTTATTGCAGAAAAAGCCATGCAGATTCTCAGCTTCGGTGCCGCCGGTAACCGTCTTGAAGCAAAACTGAAACAATCTGCGGCGTAAAAAATCCGCAAGCTGTAACCCCGCGTGACAACATCCGTGTTGCGCGGGGCTTTTCTTTTCCCGCTGTTTTTCTGCAGCTATTCAGGCTGTCATCATCCTGTCAGATTTTGATCGCCATTGTCGTTTTATGCCTATGCGTACTGTTTATAATTGTGCGAACCAATGGTCAGGCCATTACGTGTTATTACCAATACCCCTTAAACTGTCTTGCTCAAATTACGCAACAATAAAAAAATATTTACGATTATTTGCAAAATAATCTGCCTGCACACAATCAGTCGTTTAAAACCTTGCCGCACATCAAGAGGTACAGGTACCTTCCGGCGCTACTTTAGCCATGTCCGGTTTGGCAATCTTCTGTCTGACAATGCTCCGTTTATCTGTGCTCTGTCTAACGATGCCTGACGAGGACATTCATTCTGATTTTCATGGAGAACCCTCACATGGCTGCAAGTACTTTTTATATTCCGGCAATTAACCTGATGGGCAGCGGCTGCCTGAAAGACGCGGCAACCGCTGTTGAATCCTACGGCTGGAAAAAAGCACTGATTGTGACAGATGCGCCACTGGTCAAACTTGGCGTCGTAGGTCAGGTCGCAGAACTGCTGTCCAAGCATGGGGTGACCTCTGTTGTTTATGATGAAGTTAAACCGAACCCGAATGTCACCAACGTTGAACACGGCCTGAAAGTGTTGAAAGAAAATGAGTGTGACTTTGTTATTTCTCTCGGTGGTGGTTCACCCCACGACTGTGCCAAAGCCATTGCTCTGGTCGCCACTAACGGTGGTGCAATTACCGATTATGAAGGTGTCGATCAATCGGCCAAGCCTCAGCTGCCTCTGGTTGCCATTAACACCACCGCCGGTACCGCCAGTGAGATGACGCGTTTCTGCATCATCACCGATGACAGCCGTCACGTGAAAATGGCCATCGTTGATAAGCACACCACGCCAGTGCTGTCGGTTAATGACTCTGACCTGATGCTGGGTATGCCACCGTCACTGACTGCGGCTACCGGTATGGATGCACTGACCCACGCTATTGAAGCCTACGTATCCACCGCAGCAACGCCGATCACCGATGCCTGTGCGCTGCAGGCCGTGACCCTGATCAGCAACAACCTGCGCACCGCGGTAAAAGAAGGCAGCAATGCCGAAGCGCGCGAGAAAATGGCTTATGCCGAATTTCTTGCCGGTATGGCGTTCAACAATGCTTCTCTGGGTTACGTGCACGCCATGGCGCACCAGCTGGGCGGTTTTTACGATCTGCCACACGGTGTCTGTAACGCCATTCTGCTGCCTCATGTACAGACTTTTAATGCACAGGTTGCAGCAGAGCGCCTGGGCGATGTGGCCAAAGCTATGGGTTGTGATGTGGCGGGTAAATCTGCTGACGACGCAGCGGCCGTCTGCATCGACGCTATCCGCACTCTGGCAGCCGATGTTGATATTCCGGCCGGTGTTGCTCAGCTGGGTATGAAGGAAGAAGACATCCCGACTCTGGCAGAAAACGCCATGAAAGATGCCTGTGGTGTAACCAACCCGATCCAGCCAACCTTTGAACAGGTGTGCGAAATCTTCAAAAGCGCTATGTAATGCGCAACCAATGCGTGTAACAGGCAGATACACATATAAAAAGGCGCGCATTATGCGCGCTTTTTTAAATGTGGAAGAAAGACATGTTAATGGTGCTTTTGAATACACGACCAGAGCACCCGAACGACCGAAAAATAAACTGGCCGGAACTGTGCTCAGATACAGAGGCTGTAAGGAGTACTCATGCAACACCACAGTGGTGATTTTAAATTAATTCCGGCGCTTGTCAGTCTCGCCATCACTCTGATGATCTGGTTCGTTATTCCGGTACCGGAAGGCGTATCAGCCTCAGCCTGGCATTTGCTGGCACTGTTCGTAGGTACCATCGCCGCCATTATTGGTAAAGTCATGCCGATTGGTGCTGTGGCCATGGTAGCGATTACAGCGGTTGCTATTACCGGCGTAACCAATGACAGTCCGAAAGGCGCCATCGCCGATGCCCTCAGTGGTTTTTCCAATTCACTGATTTGGCTGATCGGTATTGCCATTATGATTTCCCGTGGTCTGATTAAAACCGGCCTCGGTAACCGTGTGGGCTATCACTTTATTGCCTGGTTCGGTAACCGTACGTTAGGGGTTGGCTATGCACTGGCTTTATCCGAACTGGTTCTGGCACCAGTGACTCCAAGCAACACCGCCCGTGGTGGCGGCATTATTCACCCGATTATGAAATCCATTGCCGGCAGTTTTGGCTCCACACCGGAAGAAGGCACACAGAAAAAAATCGGCCATTATCTGGCACTGGTAAATTACCACAGCAATCCGATTACCTCGGCGATGTTTATTACCGCCACTGCACCCAACCCTCTGGTAGTTAAGCTGATTGCCGATGCCACCGGGCTGGATATCAGCATCAGCTGGGGCACCTGGGCACTGGCGGCGTTACTCCCGGGTCTGGTGTGTATTGCCCTGATGCCGCTGATTATTTACATGGTTTATCGCCCGGAAATTACCAAAACCCCGGATGCCCGCAGTTTTGCCCATGAACAGCTGAACGGCATGGGGCCGATGAATTACGGCGAAAAAGTAATGATCGGCGTATTTGCGCTGTTACTGATTCTTTGGGCCGGCATTCCTGCCATGATTTTTGGCAGCGCCCTGGCGGTGCACACCACTGCGGTGGCATTTCTGGGCTTATCGATTCTGCTGGTTTCTGGTGTATTAACCTGGAAAGATGTGCTGGCAGAACGCTCCGCCTGGGATACCGTTGTCTGGTTCTCGGCACTGGTGATGATGGCCACCTTCCTGAATAAACTCGGGCTGATTTCCTGGTTCTCCGGCGTGGTGGAAAACAATATCTCTCATTTCGGACTGGGCTGGGAATTGTCCGTGCTGATTCTGGTTGCGGTGTATTTCTATGCGCATTATTTCTTTGCCAGTACCACTGCACATATCACCGCCATGTTCGGTGCTTTTTATGCGGCCGGACTGGCCTTAGGTGCACCACCTATGTTCCTCGCCCTGCTAATGGCTGGTGCTTCATCACTGATGATGTCACTTACTCATTACGCGACCGGTACTTCGCCTATTATTTTCGGCTCCGGTTTTGTCTCCATGGGTGACTGGTGGAAGATGGGCTTTATTATGAGTGTCGCCAACCTGATTATCTGGACCTTTGTTGGCGGTATCTGGTGGAGCATTCTTGGTTACTGGTAAGTGGTTCTTTTCATAAATAAAGAGCAGACGCTGAACATAAAAAAGCCCTGATGAATCAGGGCTTTTTTATTTTTTGGTTAGTGATTTAAACTACCAGGCTGACTTTCATCGGGCTTTTTAACTAACAACCGTCATAAAGGTTTCGTGCATTTTACGCTGGGCGTAATCCAGACCGCCACCTTCGCCCAGACCTTCAAATGTCCAGGTAATGGTTTCGTGGTCAGGATACACAATATAACCACCGGTAAAGGTTTCGAAACGGTTACCGGAAGGATCCCATGCGTAGATGGTACCACCACGGGTAATACCGTGACGGGTCGGACCCATATCCACAGGTACATCGTTCATGCTCATCAGGTCAGAGGCACGCAGAATGCGTTCCCAGCTGTCGATGTAGAATGATACGTGATGCAGTTTGCCCGGCTCCGGATGTTCAACAAAAGCAATATCATGCACTTTGTTGGAACAGCTCAGCCAGATCCCCAGGTTCACTTCACCGTCCGGAGACAGTGCGCGTTCCACCAGCTGGAAGCCAAGCACTTCCTGGAAAATTTTCTGCACTTCACCAATGTTCGGACCGTAAAGCAGACAGTGGTCCATGCGCACTGGCGCAATGCCTTTTTCTGCATTTTCATTCCACGGGTCCGGATTCACTGTTCCGTTACCGTTACCGACATTGGTTTTTGTTGCATACAGCTCAATAAAGTGACCGGAAGGCAACTGGAAACGCACACGGTCTCCGGTCTCCATCAGCTCACCGGCAACGATGCGTTCAGTTTTTAAACCGTACTGCTGTAACGCAGTTTCAAAACGGTCGAGGGTGGCATCATCCAGGACTTTAAAGCCAAAGAAATCGATGCCTGCCTGATCGGATTCACGCAGAATTACGCTGCTGTGATCAACTTCGTCCCATGCTTTGAGATAAACACGACCCTGGCTGTCACGGCCAGTTTCGATCAGACCCAGTACATCACGATAGTGATGAACACCTTCTTCCAGATTCATGACGCGGATCTGTGCGTGACCCGGACGTAATACACCATTAACAGCCATGTAGGCCCCCTTTCTTATATTTTTGCTGAGGCGGATTATATTCATTAATGAAGCAGAGCTGTGCGCTTCGTTTGCTTCATTTAACGCTGGGTTCAAGTTATCTTAGCTATTCGATACTCGTCTAATACTAATAATCCGGTGTTCTGATACCTTGATGGTATGACCGGCATAAACTGGAGTATGCAATGGACCTCAGACAACTCAAGTATTTCGTTGTTGTCGCGGAAGAAGGCAACATCGGACGCGCTGCATTAAGGCTTCACATTTCGCAGCCTCCGCTGACCCGGCAGATTCAGCAACTGGAAGAAAGTCTCGGCGTACAGCTGTTCCTGCGCACACCAAAAGGCGTTGAATTAACGGAACCGGGACAACTGTTGCTGGACGAAGCAAGAAATATTCAGAAACTGGTTTCATTGGCTCAGGAACGCACACAAAAAGCCGGAAAAGGTGAACTGGGTCAGCTTGACGTCGGTATTTTTGGTTCCGCTATTTTCGACACCATTCCAAAAATCCTTCAGGCCTTCCGTAAGCGCCATCCTGACGTTAATGTTGTTTTGCATACCATGGAGAAGGGCAAACAAATTGAGGCGCTCAGACAGCGTCGTATTGCGGTAGGATTCAACCGTGTACTGGCTCCCCTGCCGGACATTGTCAGCGAAGTCATTGCCCGCGAGAAACTTTTTATCGCCGTCAGCGATCAGTCGCCGCTGGCAAAAGAAAAAAGCCTCAGTATTAAAACCCTGGCTACGGAACCCTTTATCGCGTTTCCGAATGCCGGGCGGCCAAATTTTGTCGACAAAGTATTCAAGCTTTGTCAGGAGCACGGATTTCTGCCCAATGTGGTTCAGGAAGTGGGGGATGCATCTACGGCAGTTGCCCTGGCAGCCTGCGGTTTTGGCATTTGTCTGGTGCCTGCGTCGGCCACTAAGCTGAGCCTGCCCGGTGTACTGTACAAACCGGTTCACGATTTACCGGAGGGCAGCTCGGTGGATCTCAGCTGTGTTTACCTGAAAGATCACACATCGCCGATTCTGCAGTCATTTCTGCAGGTGGTGCGCGATATGCGCCTTTCCTGTGAAGAGCCCTGTGAAGAGTCGTGTGCAGAAGCTGCTGTTGCGGATGACACAAAAACGCCGGATAAACCCTGAATTTATCCGGCGTTTTTTATCAGAATCTGTCCACTGCAAGGTCTGGCACTATTGAACCGGGTCTGAACCGGGTCAGGCAGCGCGCTCAAAGCGGCGCATCATTTTACCGATTACGCGGATTTCCACGTCGCTGCGCGGATACACACGACAGGCCAGCAATTTGCCCTGTTCACGGTCTTCAGCGCTGACGTGGGCACCAGACATACAGCCGGTGCTGAATTCGCCGGATAAAATCTCGACTTTGCACACACCACAGCCGCCGCCACGACAACCGGCAGGGATACCATTGGAATTTACTTTCAGAATGCCGGTCAGTAACGAGTCTTTCTCATCACACCAGAAGGTATGATCAATACCGGCAACACGCACAGCATGCTTCATAGGAAAAACCTCTTTTTAATTTTTATTATCAGACGCGCGGTCTGTGATTTTTGCAGACTAGCAACAGGGCCAGTCTGGCTCTAATACCAATTCCGGCGGTTTTTAATACCGGAAAAGTATCGTCTTTAACGGCAATTCCGGGACGAAAGTTCCGCTTTTCGCACAGAACTGGCCGCAAGCCCCGCAATTCCCCAGTCGTCCGGATGCACCCGCTGGCAGACACCACGTATCTGGGATTTATCCGCCTGTATGACATCCTCAAGCAATGCGCAGAAAGTCTTATGCAGTTCTGCCACTATCTCTGACGAGCGGTCGTTAAGCACAAAGAACTGATAGAAAGCCGCGTTATTCAGGCCGCCACCGGTCCAGGCAGCGTGCGGGCCGGTTTGAGTCACGTAAGCACGGATACGCTCCGACGGCGCATCCATAACCCGGGCAAAGGCTTCACAGGCCAGCTGTGTTAACTGCCGGCAACCGTCCGCATCCGCCATGCCCTCCGGCAGGGTAAAAATAACCACAGGCATACAGCATTCTCCTTAAGGCAGACCGCGACGCCGGCCAGAATCCAGCATCAGGGTTGAGCCCGTCATCGCCGAGGCTTCGTCATCAAGCAGCATGGCAATAGCCCAGGCCACCTGCTCCGGGGTGGTAAATGCGTGAATCGACGAATCGCTTTTCATATCCTCCAGCACCGCCTCAAGCGTCACGCCCTGCTGCTCTGCACGGGTCGCCGCGACGCGATGCAAACGTTCGGTGTCGGCGGGCCCGGGGGCAATGCAATGGGCAGTGATGCCACGCTCGCCAAGTGCCAGGCTGTACTGCCGCACGATATTAAATAATGCGGCATTGGCAACGCCGGCAGAGGCTGCATAAGCGGTCGGTTCCAGACCGTAATGACCACCGATGGCGACCAGACGCGAGCCTGCGGATAATTGTTTATCCACCGCCCGGCACAAGCGCATAAATCCGCCGACTTTAATATTCACCGCATCCACCATAGTGGCAACCGGAGCCTCGAGAATACCGCCAGCGACGCCGACGCCGGGCCCGTGCACCACCATTTTTACCGGGCCACACAGGGATTCACGAATGGCGTCCACCGCACTGTCGGCAGATATATCGGCAACGCAGGCCGTTACGTCGGTGAATTGTTCAACCAGATGGGAGAGAGCCTCTGCGGAGCGTGCGACGGCGATCACGTGCAGGCCACGGCTGACGAGTTTTTTAACGATCTGCTGGCCGAACGCGCCACTGGCGCCAACCACCACGGCCGTCTCTTTGACGACAGCCGGATTATTATTTTTATTCATATTGTGACTCATATTTTTCTGTCGCAGCTGTTCACCGTCGCTTATTGCATCCGTTTCAACAGCCAGGGGGCAATAGCATCAGCAACCAAAACTGAGCAACGACAACGACAACGACGACAACGACAACAGCACAAGCAGTTAAAGAAAGACCGGGAGAAAAAAGGCCCTCTGCAAAGCAGAGGGCTAAGAGGACGCTGCCTGATGACTGCGCATACAGGCAGGCAGGTAACAACCCGGTACTATCCAGTTGCTTACTGAAAGAGAACCCTCAAGCGGATACGCCTGAATTAAGCTCCGGCACTCTTCAGCAGACCACGCTCTTTGGCCATGGTCATCGCGGTATCCTGGATCATATCTTCCTGACCACCGATCATTTTCTTGCGGCCAAGTTCTACCAGAATATCGCGCGCCGGAACGCCATAGAGTTCACTGGCTTTTTTCGCATGCAGCAGGAAGGTGGAGTACACCCCGGCATAACCCAGTGTCAGTGAATCGCGGTCAACACGGACCGGCTGATCCATTAACGGTACGATAATGTCTTCTGCCACATCCATCAGGCTGAACAGATCGGTACCTGTGGTTGCGCCCATGCGCTCAGCCACCGCAACGAATACTTCCATTGGCGTGTTGCCGGCACCCGCACCCATACCAGCCACAGAGGCATCGATGCGCGTTGCACCAGCTTCCACCGCGGCGATGGAGTTGGCAATACCCATTCCCAGGTTATGGTGGCCATGGAAACCAATTTCTGTTTCCGGATTCAGCACTTCACGCAGGGCCGTGATGCGTTCGGTCACATCGTCCGGCAGCATAAAGCCCGCCGAGTCAGTGATATAAACCGTCTGTGCGCCGTAAGATTCCATCAGCTTGCCCTGCTTCGCCAGACCTTTGGCATCGTTCAGGTGCGACATCATCAGGAAGCCGGTGGTATCCATACCCAGTTCACGGGCACAGGCAATATGCTGCGGCGAAGTATCGGCTTCGGTGCAATGGGTCGCTACGTGAACAGAGCGCGCACCTTCACGGTAAGCACTTTTCAGTTCGTTCATGGTGCCCAGACCCGGCAACAGCAGTACCGATACAATGGCCTGTTTCATCTGGCTGGCGACAGCGTTGATATATTCTTCGTTAGAAGCCATGGCAAAGCCGTGCTGCAGGGAGTTTCCGCCCAGCCCGGCACCATGGGTTACCTGCAGATAAGGGACACCGGCAGCGTCAATCGCTGTGGCGACCTTCACCATCTGCTCTACCGAAATCTGTTCCCGCTTGGCATGCATACCGTCACGCAGACACATATCATGCAGGGTAATTTTGCGACCTTTTAAACGCTTGCTCATGCGACAACCTCCACAGCCTGCGGGGTGAATTTTCCGGCGATTATTTCTTCAGCGAACATTTCTGCGGTACGGGTAGCCGCCGCGGTCATGATGTCAAGGTTACCGGCATACGTCGGCAGGTAATCGCCCAGACCTTTCACTTCGAGAAAAACGCCTACTTTGTTGCCATCAAACACCGGACCATTCACTAGACGGTAACCCGGTACGTATTTCTGTACCTGTTCGATCATGGTCAGAATGGATTGGGTAATGGCATCCTGATCCGGCTGATCTTCGGTCAGACAGTAAATGGTGTTACGCATAATGATCGGGGGATCTGCCGGATTAATAATCGCCAGCGCCTTACCTTTTTTCGCTCCGCCGACTTTTTCAATGGCATTGGAGGTGGTGAAGGTAAATTCATCCAGGTTGGCGCGGGTACCGGCACCGATGGAACGTGATGACAGTGACGCAATAATTTCTGCGTACTCTACGCTCTGCACCTGAGAAACTGCGTTCACAATAGGAATGGTCGCCTGACCGGCACAGGAAATCATATTCACATTCATTTCCTGCTTCGCAGCCTGCTCACTCAGGTTAACCGGCGGTACACACAACGGACCGATGGCCGCCGGGGTCAGGTCAATCATCAGTACACCCAGGGCATTCAGCTTACGGCTGTTTTCCGCGTGGACGTAGGCAGAGGTCGCATCGAAAGCAATCTGAATTTCGTCTTCCAGTACGTGTGGCAGCAGACCATCAATACCTTCATGAGTGGTTTTCAGTCCCATATCACGGGCGCGCTGCAGACCTTCGGAATCCGGGTCGATACCCACCATCCATACCGGCTCCAGCACTTCGCTGCGGCGGACTTTATAAATAAGGTCGGTTCCGATATTGCCTGAACCGATCAATGCACATTTTATTTTTTTCATCGTGATTTCCTCTCGTCCGGTGAATTATTGGCCCGGCATATTTCCGGCGGCCTGATCGCTCGCCCGGCCAGCTTTACCGGCGACGTAAAATTCGCCATGTTTATGTTCTGTGATCAGAATGCGTACTGTGGATGGACTGCAATCCAGAGCTTCCACCACGGCGGCGGTTACTTTTTCAGCAACGCGGGCTTTGTCTTCCAGAGACCGCCCTTCGAGAAAATGCATTTCGATAATCGGCATAGTCTGCCCTCTTGTTATTTTCCGCCGGCGCGTAAAAAGACAGCCGGCTTATCCCTTTTTTAAAAGCTTTTTATTCTTTGAACGATACCGATACCGAGCCCAGATGCTGGAAGCGTGCAACCACACTGTCACCTGGTTCAACGGCCACCGCTGCGGTAATACCACCACTCATGACAAAACTTCCTGCCGGCAGGGTTTCACCTAATTTGTGCAGAATATTCACCAGCATGGCCACGGCTTCAGCCGGGTGATTCATCACCGCAGCACCGGCACCCATTTCGACGATTTCACCGTTTTTCTCCAGTACCGCACCGATCGTGCGCAGATCCAGACCTTCCACATAACGTGGGCGACCACCGCCAACGAAGCGCGCAGAAGAACCGTTATCGGCAATCACACTCTGCAGATCGAAGCTGAATTTCTGAAACCGTGAATCAATAATCTCAATCGCCGGAATCACATAAGCCGTTGCTGCCAGCACCTGTTCTGCTGTGCAGTTGGGGCCCTGCAGATCTTTACTGGTCATAAATGCGATTTCGCATTCCACCCGTGGGTGAACCAGTTCAGAAACCGACACCACACCATTTTCCGGTACCGCCATTTTGTCGGTCAGGAAACCAATGGACGGAACATCCACACCCATCTGCTGCATTTTTGCCTTAGACGTCAGGCCGGCTTTCCAGCCCACCAGCTTATGACCCTGCTCCATAAAGCGTGCGCGCAGAGCGTTCTGTACGGCGTAGCCATCGTCCATGTTCATGGCCGGATATTCTTCCGTCAGTTTGGTAATAGCGCGGGCTTCTTTTTGCGCACCTTCCACCCGCTCACACAGACGGACGACGTCTTCGCGGCTCAGAGTTGTCTCCAGAGAAATCATGCTGCGCCCTCCTGTTTGCGTTCCACCGCACTGCGGCCTTTAAAGCTGACGGTACAGCTGCCTACACCACCTACTGTGCAGGTCAGGGTGTCGCCATCCACCACAGGCACCAGCTGTGATTGCGAACCGGACAGAATCACTTCACCGGCGCGGAACGGAATACCCAGTTCACCCAGCGTGTTCGCCAGCCAGGCAACCGCATTGGCAGGAGATCCCTGAACTGCTGCACCGGCTGAGGTCGACAGTAATTCACCATTTTTTTCCAGCACCATACCGGCCAGTGTCAGGTCGACCATGCGCGGGTCACCTTTTTCTTTGCCCAGTACATAAACACCACAGGAGGCGTTATCGGCGACGGTGTCCTGAATTTTGATTTTCCAGTCGTCGATACGTGAATCGACAATTTCAAAACACGGCACCACATAATCGGTAGCACGGATCACGTCCATGGCGGTAATACCCGGGCCTTTCAGATCTTCTTTCAGTACAAAAGCCAGCTCTGCTTCTGCTTTCGGCTGAATCAGTCCGTCGAGATCAATGGCATCACCTTCGACATACACCATGTCGGAGGTCAGCTGACCGAAATCCGGCTGAAATACGCCGAGAAAATCCATCACCGGCTTGCTGGTGACACCGATTTTTTTACCGACAATACGCTCGCCAGCGGCCAGACGACGCTGAATAAAACGTTCCTGAATACGGTAACCATCTTCCAGTGTGATATCCGGATACTGTTCAGTAAAAGGCACCAGCGTAGTGTTACTGACGAAGGCCCGATAGAGGTTATCGCCGAGTACATTAATTAATTCTTTATCCATGCCGGACTCCTTAAAGCTTGATACAGACGTTGCGCATTTCGGTGTAGAACTCGAGTGAGTGCACACCGCCTTCACGTCCGATACCGGACTGACCGGTACCGCCGAATGGCGTACGCAGGTCACGCAGGAACCAGGAATTCACCCAGGTAATACCTACATCAATGCTGGCTGCCACGCGGTGAGCACGGGCCAGGTTGGTGGTCCAGATGGTGGTCGACAGACCGTATTGCGTGTCATTGGCCATGGCCACGACGTCTTCTTCGCTGTCGAACGGACAGATGTGGCAGCAAGGCCCGAAGATTTCTTCTTTAATCACTGCAGCGGTTTCCGGCAGACCGGTCCAGATGGTCGGCTCTACCCAGTTGCCTTCTGCCAGCTCGCCTTCCATTTGTGGAATGCCGCCACCGGTAATCAGAGTGGCACCTTCTTCCATCGCTTTTTTGTAATACGACAGAACTTTTTTCTGGTGCTCACGGCTGATCAGCGGACCATAGTTAGAAGATTTATCCGTTGGGCGACCGAACTTAACACCTTCGGCTTTTTCTTTAAGTGCAGCGACGAAGCGATCAAAAATCGGGCGTTCCACATAGACGCGTTCGGTACCCAGACAAACCTGTCCGGTATTCAGGAATGCCGAACGGAAAATGCCGTTAATGGCTTCATCGAAATCCGCATCAGCGAAAATAACCGCTGCGTTTTTACCGCCCATTTCAAATGACACATCGCGGGTGCCTTCGGCGGCGGCTTTCATAATGGCGGTGCCGGTACGGGTTTCGCCGGTAAAGGTAATGGCATCAACACCCGGATTGGTGGTAACAAATTCGCCCGCAGCATCCGGACCAAAACCGTTCACTACGTTATAAACGCCTTTTGGAATACCAACCTTGTTCATCACTTCACCCAGCAGGGTGGCGGTGAACGGGGTTTCTTCCGATGGTTTAACCACAACGGTATTACCGCAGGCCAGAGCCGGACCGACTTTCCAGGTCATCAGCATAAACGGCGCATTCCATGGCGAAATCACCCCGATCACACCTTTTGGCGAACAGGTGGCATAGTTCAGCGCACCGCGACCATCCGGGGTATCCATCATGAAAGATTCGGCAGCCACGTTTTTAATGACGTCAGCGAAAACTTTGAAGTTGGCCGCGCCACGGGGAATAAACACATGCTTCATCACATGTTCCGGCTGGCCTGTATCTTCCATTTCTGCAGCAACGAAATCATCGAAACGACGGGTGATTTCATCGGCTACACCGTACAGCAGGTCAACGCGCTGATCCTGAGTCAGAGCGCCCCATTCGCCGTGCAATGCACTGCGCGCAGCTTTGACGGCACGATCCACGTCATCACGACTGGCTTCGGCAATACTGGCAATAAGGGTGTTATCGACGGGTGAACGTTTATCGAAACGCTTACCGGTGGAACCAGGGACAAATTCCCCGTTAATGAAGTTTTCAATCTGGCGCATGTTGCTGTTCCTCGACCTGATTTATGCTTGTTTTGGCCGCCTCCCGGCAGATATTGATTTCAGGTTATTGGATACGTCATATACCATCTAATACTATTTTTCTGAGCGGATCATACCTTTGCGGTATGCACAGCAGGCATTAACTGCTTATCTGTTCCAGCCCCCACAGCATGGGCGCTGCAGCCGTTTTCAGACAGATCAGAAACAGGCGTAATGCCGGGAAATGGATTTTGAAAGGCGACTAAAGAATCAGTCCAAGGGATAAATACTTACAGCTGAAAAGGCGCAGAGGCAGCGTAAATCAGGGCACAACACTACCAGACTGCGCATTGCTGACTGTAGGCCTGAGCCAGAGGCAACGGCAGGTCGTACACCTGTTGCAAACAATGCGGGTCCATCAGCACCGACTGATCACCACCGGCAACAATTCTGCCCTGTTTCATCATCACCACACTGTCCGCCCAGCTGGCAGCCAGAGAAATATCATGCATAACGGCGAGTACGCCGACGCCAGCCTGAGCAAATTCACGTACGATCTGCATCACGCTGTGCTGATGGGCCGGGTCCAGTGCGGACGTGCATTCGTCCAGTAGCAGATAATAATGCTGAGTGTCTGCGCGCTCAGCCCGATCCCGATCCAGCCAAGCCTGCCAGATCTGCACCAGTACCCGGGCCAGCTGCACCCGCTGTTGTTCACCACCGGATAAGGTCGGATAGACGCGTTCACGTAAATGCCAGACACCCGTGAGCTGCATGGCATCACGCTGATATTGCTGCGTCTGTTTTTCATCCCCATAAGGACTGCGCCCCATCGCTACCACCTGATGAACCCGCATGGGAAACGACAGAGTTACCGACTGCGGCATGACTGCCATGCGTTTCGCCCGTTCCAGGCCACTGAACTGATCTAGGGTTACACCATCCAGCGAAACCGCATCACAACAGGCGCGGTTATGTGCGCAGAGGCAATTAAGCAAGGTGGATTTACCGGCACCATTGGCGCCAAGCACCGCGGTACATTTACCGGGTTCCACCGACAGATGAACATCCTGCAACACCGCACGGGAGCCCAGCTGCACAGTCAGGTTTTTCACTTTAAGCATGAATGCTTCCTCTCAATACGGGATAAATGTTCAGCGCCAGCGTGTAGCCTGATGCAGCAGCAGAAACAGAAAAACCGGCCCGCCGATTAAGGCCATAATTAATCCCACCGGTAAATCCGCCGGGGCCAGCACGGTGCGGGCAACTGTATCGGCAATTAACAGCAGAAGTGCACCACCTAAAGCCGACAGCGGCAGTAATGCGCGATGATCCGGGCCAATCATTAACCGCAATAAATGCGGAACGACCAAACCGATAAAACCTATCATGCCAACCACTGCCACCGAGGCGCCGACCATTAACGCCGAGGCCAGTAACAGCCAACGCCTGCTGCGCTGAATATCAAAGCCCAGATGCGAGGCAACCTGTTCACCCATTAATAATGCATTAAGCACCCGGCTGTAACGCATCACGACTAACAAAGGTAAAAAGACGAACAGTAACAGCGCGAGGATTTCATTCCAGCGTCCATGGGCCAGCGAGCCCATAGACCAGAAAGTCATATCGCGTAACTGCTGATCATCGGCCATATACGTCAGCACACCGGTTGCAGCCCCGGTTAATACGTTAATTGCCACACCGGCTAATAACAGCAGGGCAACCTGCGTCTGGCCATCGCGGGTACCTAAGCGATAAATCGCCAGAGTAACCAGCAAACCGCCGGCAAAAGCGGCTAATGGCAAGGCAAAGGGGCCGGTTAATTGCGCCCAGCCAGACAGCAGACTGTTGCTTAAAACAATCACAGCCACCGCCGCCAGCGCCGCACCGCTGGCAACACCGATTAAACCGGGATCCGCCAGCGGATTACGGAATACACCCTGAGTGACGGTACCGGCCACCGCCAGTCCGGCACCCACTAATAACGCGATCACCACTCTTGGCAAACGTAATTCCCTCACCACCCAGTCACTGGCACCGGCGATTTCAGTGCCGGAGAAAATCCCGCGCAATGCCTGAACAATATCCGCCGTGGTCACAGCCATAGGCCCGACAGATAACGCCCAGAAAAAGCCGGCGCCAATTAACAGCAACAGAATGATTGCCAGGCGCTGTTGCGCAGATAATTTCGGCAATAACGGCTGCATCCGCTGAGTATCAGCATCAGCCAGTACGTCACCAGCGCTGCGATCGCCAGACATAAGATCAGTCAGCCTGTGGATAAATTAATGCCGCCGCCTGCTCCAGTGCCTGCGGTAAACGCGGCCCAAAACTCAGCATCATGCCAACATCCACACCGTGTACGGCATCGTTCTGTGCTGCCGGTGTCATGGCCAGCGTGGTTTTTACGCTGTCAGACTGTTCAGCGCCCGTGTGTCCGACCAGAACAAAATCCGGCGCCGCCTGAACAGCACCTTCGGCACTGACCGGTTTATAACCGGCGTAATTCAGAACATTGCGCGCCCCCAGCAGAGACAACAGCGCATCTGCCCGGGTGCCCTGTCCGGCGGCCATCAGACCACGGCCACCGGCGCCTAACAGAAATAAAGTAGCGGGCTGTTTATCCGCCGGTAACTGCGCCAGTACCTGCTGACTTTGCGCCGTTACCTGAACAGCAAGTGCATCTCCCTGAGCCGACATATTCAGTGCATCAGCAACCTGACGGATTTTTTCTGCTACACCATCGACGCTGTCGGCAGTTTTAATTCTGACCACACGGACACCAGCTGCCTGTATCTGCTCAAAAACGCTTTCCGGCCCGGCATCCCGGCTGGCGATGACCAGTGATGGTTTTACTGACAGAATACCTTCCGCTGACAGCTGGCGCATGTAACCAACCTGAGGCAGTTGCGTTGCGGCCTCCGGATAAACACTTGTCGTATCGACGGCAGCGAGACGCTGCTCCGCACCAAGCTGATAAATAATTTCTGTTAATGCGCCATCAATACTGACCACATCGGCTGTTACGCCGGTATCCGATTGCTGGGCGAAGGCCGGCAATATCAGCAACGACAAAAGAACGGATAAAAACGCTTTCATACTCCGCTCCTTATACGGCAACTTTTTCATTTATGCCGAAGCCCATTTCCAGGGTATGCACCAGCTCACGCCAGGCGGCCTGCTCACTGTCGCCGTTTTTACGTTCACCGAACAACAGCGCCAGTTGCTGGCCTTTGTCGTCAAACATTTCCAGTGACGTGACAATACCGTCCACCGTGGGCTTACGTACGACCCATAAATGCGCAATCTGAGTGGTATCCGCATGCAGGTTAAAGCCCGGGTCCAGTACATTAAACCAGGGACCGGTACGCTTCAGGTTGTCGAGCTGGCCGGTAAAAATCTGTACCACACCCGGACTGCCAACAAAGATCATGATCGACAGTTGCAGTTCAGCTGCCAGTGTCAGTGCCGCTTCAAAAGCACTGCTGTGTAATGGCCGCGCCAGATCATCATCCACCGCCTGATAAGCCGGAATACGTTCGATCTGATGCTTTTTCAGCAAGGCCTGAAAATGATGAACGTCTTTCAGTTCACGCCAGCCTTTCTGCAGGGTTTCAATATCCGCATCCTGTGGCAATGCCATCAGCTTATTATCGTCCGCAGATTCTGTGGCTGTGCTGATGTGCGGAGCAGACTGATCGTCAGCCCGATAGCTGTCCACCAGCTGCTGATACGCCTGCAGATCGGAATGTTCGCGCAGATAGATTTTATGTACAGCAACGCCGTCAGCGTTAAAGAACTGCAGACTGCGGCGCATACCAGCCAGACTCTCTTCACAGACGGCATAGCCGTAAACAAACTGGTTAAAGAAAATCCGCAGATCAATTTCACCCAGTGCCAGCCCCATATGGCCGTGCAGGGTCAGGCCTTTATACTGCCCGGTTTTTTCATGCACCATGGCATCGTTGCGGGTTAATGCCATGACCTCACCGAGAGATTCAATCTGGGTCAGCAGCTTTTTAAAATCACCCTGCAGGCGCACCACATGCTCGCCGGTATGCAGTGCCAGTAATTCCAGTTCACTGCAACCCAGCTTCTGGGCGGCATTGCGGATACGTATGGAAGCGTCTTCCTTTTTCAGCGCCAGCCAGCGCTGCGCCAGAGTGTCTGTTCCGGATGTTTGTTCAGTCAGGGTATGTTCCTTATTCATAAGAATTCTCCGCTGCGATGTTTAATGAGCGTTTTCGTTCTGCGCTATACCAGACGAGAAGCCGGGCACGGAATGCCTGAAACAGGCCGGCAAAGCGCAGAAGCCGTTAAATAAGCGTTATTCAGTTTCTGGCTGAACCTCAAAATCAAAGGTCCAGGTGGTCTGACTGGAAGCATCCGCTGCATCGGCGTATTGCAGGGAAGACAGATGCATGCGTGCGTAGCTGTTGCCACTGCCTGAACGCAGCATCACGCCGTTTTCTGGTGCAGCAACCAGCATGTGCGCAGTACCGGCAACCGCACCGGTCGGGTCGTAGGAATAAAAACCGTATTCCAGCAGTCCGGGATAGGCACCCTGATAATCCGGATTAAGGCTGGAATATGCAGCATCCGTTGCCCATGCTGTGCGACTGCCCCACTCTGCCCAGCCACTGGTATCGGTTAATGCTGCTTCCGCTGCGGCAATAACATCACCGTCGCTGAAGGCGGAAATAATGGCTGTGCCTTCTGCGTCATAAAATCCGGCTGGCTGTTGCGCAAAGAAGCTGCCTGCTGCTGAATCGCCGGAAATGCCGCTGTTGGTTTTTACGCTGTAACGGGAAAAGCCCAGCTGCCAGTTATCCGCAGACGGCTCAGCCACTGTGCTGCCGGAAATAAGATCGAAGTAAACCCAGTCGCTGCTGGCATCCAAAGTGACTTCCTGCACCGTGGTATCCGGATCGGCCGTTAATGCCGCTACGTTTACCCAACGGATAGTCGGGTAACCACTTTCAGAACCGGAAGCGCCGCCGTAGTAGCTGGTGATCTGCACGGCATAAACGTTATCGTCGCTGCTGTCGAAGGCATTGGTGTTATCGGTGGTGACCAGAAAAACACTGTAATTGGATAACAGACGATGGGTTTCTGTGTATTCAAATACTGCCGAGCCAATGCTGTTATCACTGTTGGTGAAGGCGTTATCCAGGCTGTCTGCCAGATAAGCACGGCTGTTCAGTGCATTACCTTCGTTATCCGTCATGCCGGTATTAAATGCCTGCAGGGTTTCCCAGCTGTAAGCAAACGGGCTGCCCAATGTGCCGCCACTGCCGTCCCCACTTTCACCACTGTTAGTAAAGAAAGACGGTGTACGCCCACCCATATCGAGGCGGATATCCCAGTCTTCGCCACTGCAGCTGACTTCCGCATTGGTATTAAAATCAAAACACAGGCTGTCACCGGTCTGTGGCTGCACCACCCATTGTGCTGCGCTGGTGAACTGGTTGACCGACGTATCGATACCTGGCGATGAGTCCTCACCACTATCATTATTACTGCCACTGCCAGCGTTACTGTCAGACGCTGATGAACTGCCGGAAGAACCGCCGCCACAGGCTGTCATCGTCAGTGCTGCCACCAATGGCAGACTCCATTTAAATACAGGTTTCATACTTTCCCCCTTACCTCTCGTTTATTGAATCTGGTTTATTGAATCTGGTTTATTGACTCTGATTTATTGATTGTGAGTAATTAGCTGTCAGTTATTTTTTAATGATTGAATTTTTAAATATTCAGTAATGAATACGCGTGCCGGCATAGACGAAGCGCCCTTCCACCGGACCAAAATCGGTGCCGTCGGTAAAATCCCGCTGACGGTCGGTAAGGTTGTCGATACCACCGAACAGGGCAATATTCTGGCTGGCCTGATAATTGAGTTTTAAATCCACCGTGGTCCACGCCGGTGACCAGGTATCGTCTTCGCTGTCAGATAATTCCCGTGACTGATAACGCACACGGGTGCTGATTTCCGTTGCTGCAGTCAGCTGCCAATCGAGTCCGAGGCGGGCAATATGTTGGGGGCGGCGGGTCAGTTCATCGCCTGTGTCGCTGTTTTCAGCATGGGTATAGGTGTGGCCAAGGTTTAGCTTCAGTTTGCTGCCCAACGGCTGGATCAATGCGGATTCGATGCCGTAAGTGCGGGCATTACTGATGTTTTCGTAGGTGTAAATGGCGAGGCCATCAACCACGGCAAAATTATCTTCATCGGTCTGGATCAGATCATCGATGTCGTTATAAAAAACATTGATGTCGACGATGGTATCCGCCGGGGTACGCAGCCAGATACCACTCTGATAGCTGACGGAAGACTCCGGATCAAGATCCGGGTTGCCCAGCACCATGTATCCCAGTGAACTGTGATCGAAGGTGTAATAACGCTCTTTTAAATTAGGTACCCGATAACCCGTCCCCATACTGCTGCGCCAGACGGTTTCATAACCGCCCTGATTAAACAGGTCATAACGCAATGCCAGCTTGGGTGACAGGTACGAGCCAAAATCCGAGTCTTCCTGCAGGCGCAGGCCAAACACCAGTTCGCCTTTTGGTGAAAAGAAATAATCATCCTGAATATAAAATTCGTAATTCTGGCGATCGGCGGAACCACTGCGGCCAATTTCCGCTTCACCATCGAGATACTGTTTCAGCTTTTCGTCACGGGCATCCAGCCCGATCTGCAACTGATGCTCTGTATTCAGCGGCATATCCAGCTGCAGCGATAACAGCCGGGTATCAAGATACATATCGCGGTTATCAAACGTGGCAGCAAACCCTTCGTTCTGCTTGGCGCTTTTGCTCTGATAATCTTCTGCCAGAATTTTTGTCGTCAGGCGCGCACTGCCAAACTGCCAGCCACTCATCAGAGTCAGACGGTCGCGCTGAATGTCTTCATATTTATTCGGATAACGGTCGACAATTTCCGGCGCCAGCCATTGCACGTCTTTTTCGTCAAAGCGCTGCACGCTGGCACTGAGGTAATTCTGCGGCGCGGATGGCGCACGCCAGCGCAACTGAGCTTCGTACTGGGAGCGTTTGCTTTCATCACCCTGGCGCACCCAGTTGTCGTGGTCGGCATCAAAGCCTTTGTCGTCACGCACATCCGCCGACAAGCGCCCGCTCCAGGCGCCGCGCCCGCCTTCAATATCAGCACCGATATGATTACGCGCAATATCGCGGGAGCGGCCACTGATATTCTGCCCGCCGTAAGAGCCCAGATCATAAGTCAGGGAACCACGCACTCCGTTTTCCGGCGCACGGGTGATGACGTTAATAACGCCGCCCATAGCTGAAGAACCGTACTGCGCCGAGGCTGCCCCTTTCACCACTTCGATGCGTTCAACATCCACCAGCGCCAGCTGACTCAGATCGACCGTGGATCCGGTACTGGTCGCCAGTGGCAAGCCGTCCACCAGCACCAGTACCTGATCGCTGGTCATGCCCTGCAGCACGGCTTCATAGCCGGATTTGCCATGAATACGGCGCAGCTGCAGGCCGGGCACATTCTGCAGGGCTTCAGTCAGGGAGCGGGCATGGGTTTTATTCAGTTCAGCAGCGCTGATGACTTCAGCACGGACCGGGGCATCGGACAGCAGCCGCTCGGTACGCGACGCCGTTACCACCACAGGATCCAGTTCGGAATAGCCTGCGCTTGTGTGAATATCTGCTGCGCCTTTCTGACTATCCGCCGCGCCTGCCTGATCACTCGCCGCGCCTGCCTGAGCACTCGCTGCGCCAGCGTGAGCACTCGCCGCGGCGCTGACACTGGTGAATACGCCAGCTGCGGCGATTAACCCACATAGCACAGTGTTTGTCTGAATCCGTACCGGCACGCTGCCACCTCGTCTGTTGCGGAAGTTCTGATCCGATGAGGAGGGGGATTCTTACTGTTATTCCTATTAAATGCAAATCTTTATCATTTAGATTTACGATAATATACAAATCATGGCATTTAAGTCAGGTATTGCTCCGCCAGTCACAGCACCCGCTGCAACCAGGTCTGCAGAAATTCCACACACACCCGCAGCCGCGCAGACTGAGATAACCGCTGCGGATAGACAGCCCAGATATTGGCGCTCTGGGAGTACTGTGGCAGCACCTGGACCAACCGGCCGGACTGCAGGTGCGGGCTGGCATCCCACTGCGAACGCAGAATAATGCCGCAATGGTCCAGCGCCCACTGCATAACGATTTCCCCGTTATTGGATGACAGTGGCCCCCGCACTTTCACGGTTTCGGCCTGCCCGTCATGCTCCAGCGCCCACAGCCCGAACACATTATTTTTCTCTTTGAGTACCAGGCACTGATGCTGGCTGAGGTCTGCCAGCGTCTGCGGCGTGCCGTGCTTCTGCAGGTAATCGGGTGAAGCACAGAGGATGCGCTGATTGGCGATTAAAAGACGGGAAATATGCTGGGGCGGCAGCTCATCGCCGACATGAATTTCCAGATCAATGCCTTCTTCTGTGATATCCACCAGCCGGTCAGTGACTTCCAGGCGGATTTCCAGCTGCGGATATTGTTGCGACAAGGCAGACACCGCCGGTGCCAGGTAGCTGCGGCCAAAACCCGCGGATGAGCAGATCAGCATGCGCCCCTTGGGCGACACCCGCGCATCCGAGAGATCGTCCTGCATATCGCGCAGACTGTTGAGCACCTGAGTGGCCCAGGGCAACACCCGCTCACCGTCAGCTGTGAGCTTCAGCGAACGGGTGGAACGCTGCAGCAATCTGCAGCTCAGCGTACTCTCCAGGGTTTGTATCCGCTTACTGACGTAAGCCGGCGACTGGCCCAGCTGCCGTGCTGCGGCGGCAAAACTCTGCTCGCGCACCACCGTAAGAAAGACCTGCAGGTCCCGCGGCAAAGGATATTCGCTACGATTCGTAAATTCAGTATTCATAGTAAGCCGGTATTAAACACAGAATCATCAGAATACACTGCCTGCCATTACTCTGATCATCTTTTTAAACCGTGCCTGCACCTTTGTTCATTCCTGAGAATTTGCCATGACCAGCCTCAGCGCTGCCCTGTTTCCGGTAATTGCCGCAATATGCCTCGGCGGCCTGCTCGGCCGCACCACCGATCTGTTCAAAGGCCCGGCGTTATCTGGGCTGGTAAGCACTGTGGGTATTCCCGCTCTGCTGCTGCATTCCATTCTGGCCATCAATATGGATCTGAGTCTGATGGCCGATCTGATAGTCATTACCCTGCTGTACGTCGTACTGATGACAGGGGCGACCATCGTTATGCTCAGGTTCTGCCCGGGGGTAACCCGTATCCGCAGTTATCTGCCGGCGCTGGTGAATCCGAATACCGGCAATATGGGCGTGCCCGTGTGTTTTGCCTTATTCGGTCAGGAATCTGTGGCGCTGGCATTGGTGATTTCGTCAGTGATTCAGGTCAGCCACTTTACCCTCGGCGTTGGCTGTTTATCCGGAGATTACACAGTGAAAGCCCTGTGCCGTAATGGCCCTGTGCTGGCACTGATCTGCGGTGCCCTGTTGTTGGCAGCCGATGTCAGTGTGCCGGTGCCGGTGCTGAACACGCTGGATATGCTCGGTGCTATTACCGTTCCGGTGATGCTGATGCAGCTTGGCAGCTCGGTATTTAATCTCAAAGCGGAAGGCGCCCGGCATATTCTGCGGCCGCTGCTGTTGTCCATCTGGCGCCCGCTGGCGGGATTATTTATCGCCTGGCTGGCATTGATCATCTGGCCGTTTTCTCCGCCGCTCAGTGATCTGCAGGCAAAGGTATTTCTGGTGCAGGGTGCCATGCCGGTGGCTGTGCTGAGTTATGTACTGGCGGTGAAATACGGTGCCGGGCAAGAGAACAGCCCGCAACAGGACATTGCCATAATGATACTTTCGTCCCTGATTTTTTCTTTAGCACTTGTCGCTGTGGCTCACACTCTGGGAGTTTTCTGATTGTAAGCACTGCCTGGTTACCTTTAATTTTGTATAGATAGGTCATTCCCGGTTGTTGCCGGCAGAATGCCAACTACTATTAAGCTAACCTGACAGAAAATATAGGCCGGCATACCCGGCCATAATCAACTGCAGGCGGCGCTGAAAAGCGTAAGAGAATAATGAAAGCACAACGGAATAAAGCGCATAACAACAATAAAAGACAAGACCAACGGGAGAGCTATATGCAGCATCTCGAATTACGCGTACCACCTGTGGTTCAGGTAGCTCTGGCTGCCATGCTGATCTGGATCAGTGGCCTGCAGGCCGATATTACTGAAATCACACTGCCCGCCGCGTCAGCCGTCGCCATTATGCTGATTGCCGCCGGAGCGACTTTTGCTTTTTCCGGTGTTATGGAATTCCGTCGCCATAACACCACAGTAGACCCCCGCTATCCGGACAAAACCTCGCAGCTGGTAAACAGTGGTGTGTACCAGCTGACCCGCAATCCTATGTATCTGGGATTTGCTCTGGCGCTGTTAGGCTGGAGTTACTGGCAGGAAAATATCGCCAGCTTTATCTGGCTGCCATTGTTTGTGGTGTATATGAACCGCTTTCAGATTCAGGCAGAAGAAAGCTTTATGGAAGAAAAATTCGGTCAGAGTTATCGCGAGTACTGTCTGCGGGTGCGGCGCTGGATCTGAGTTTTTGTTCTTTCAGGACTAACCGATAACCAAAAAAACAGGCGCCCTTATCCGGCGCCTGTTTTTTGCACTATTAGTCCAATACGTAATTCTGCTACTTAACGACTTTAACCAGATAACGGTCTGTCCTGCCTTTAACCCGATCATCAAACACGTTCAGCAGATGAGTATCCGCCGCACTGGCGTACATAGCAGAGACCTCTGCCTGTTTAAAACCGGCTTTCTTCAGCAGATCTTCAATAATTACCGGCTGAATACGGTGCAGTGCCGCATTGTCCTGCCCTTTCACACCTATATGGTCTGCCACAGCAAAGACAGCGCCCGGCTTCATTGCCTTGTACACACTGGCGAGAATTTCCAGCGTGCCCTGCTCACCCACCGAATGATAGTAGTCATGAATGTTGTAGCCCCAGAAAACCATGTCCAGAGTATTTTCCAGCGAGATCTCATCCATCTCCCAGATCACGGCTTCTACATTGCTGAGTTTGTCGTTTTCAATCCGGCTGTACAGCTGAGCGATGATTTTACCACCGGCCATATCCACCAGATGCTGGTTATTCTGAGCATACACTTTGCCGCTTTCACCAACAGCTGCGGACAGAACTTCGGTGCTGTAGCCAGAGCCTGCGCCCATATCCATCACCGTCATCCCTGGTTCAACAGCAAGAAATTCTGTCATTTCAACGGGCAGACGACTCTTATCTTTTTCAGTTTCATCCTGATGGTAAGGTGCCTGTAATAACGATTTAACATTGCTCACCGCCTGAGCAACGGCTTTATCGTCAGCATAGGAAGCAACAGAGAATGCGGCACCAAACAGCAGAGCCGCAACAGCAGGAACAGAGCGCAGAACAGGTTTCATAATTCATTTCAGCCGCGGAGAATTCAGCGATAATTCTATCAGCCTGATTTTACCTGCCCACAGGCAAAGGCCAGGAATAGCCGGAATTTACTCATCTATACATACAACCTCCCACACGTTCCAACACACGCTCCGCCACACAGCCCACACACACCACACACCCACAAGGGGCAGGGGCAGGCACATGCACACTCACATTATCATCCTCAATCTTCATTCCGGCGGTGGGATAGAATCATGCAGGCATGTATTTACGCCCACCTCAGGGATAATTAATTCCATCAAATGGCCAGAGAAATATCAGCGATACTTGCGCTGAAAATACCGGCAAACGGAAGCTGAAAGAGGATAAAGCGGACCTTTACGTAGGTATTTTTGACATTGAAACAAAGCACTAATGAATCTAGAATAATTAACAGTAATACTTACAGTCATACCCAATATTAGGTAGTTTCTTTCATTAAAAGGACATTGTTTAATTGTTTTACCGAACGGTCTGAAAAGGAAATTCATACCGTGAAGATAGTGACATCAACCCTCAATATCCCCTCACCACTAAAACCAAAGATGAAAAATAGCCGCAGTTTTACCAGAAAATGTTGTACTGGATTAACGGTACTTGCATTAACCGCAGGCAGTGTTTGCGCATCAGCAGAGCTGGCAACAACGCTTATGCTGGTCAGCAAAGACTCACCAAGTGATCATTCCTCCGCTCAGCTGTATTTCCAGCCTCAGGTTACCGATATTGAAAGCTGTTATCAGGATGTACAGCACGGTCGCCAGGGCGACTGGAAATTCTATCAGCCACCTGCTGAACAAGCCGGAGAGCTGAGAACATACCGCTGTGTTTACACAGAAGATGCCGCCAGCATCAGCAACCGTAAACTGGATTCAACACAGATGTTTATGGTCGTTATTGAAGATAACGTGGCCAGTTTTACCGAAGCCGGCAGCTATCGCGAATGTCTGATGATGATGCGTTCGCAAACCAACACGGCGCAGAATATTTTCTGTGCTGAAAGCAGCCAGCCATTAGCCAGCGCGGATTAATGCACTGACGATACAGACAGATATGCCCCTGAATAGCTACTCATGAATACCTATCCGGGGGCATATTTCTGATCCATAAAAGGCGGTATATGTTTATACCGCCTTTTTATTTTTCTTTTCCCGGAGCCGCCAATGCACACTGACAGTCTGTACGCCAGCACACGCCGTTATCAACTCAGTGCTCCACAGCTGCAGCAGGACATTCATTGTGATGTCGCCATTATCGGTTCCGGCATGACGGGAATAAGCGCTGCACTTGAGCTGGCTGAGTGTGGTTATAACGTTGCCGTACTGGAAGCAGAAGAGCTGGCCTGGGGCGCATCCGGGCGTTCCGGTGGACAAATCATTGCCGGTGCCGGAGAAGATGGCGCCAGCATGCTGCGCTTATTGGGTAAAGACGACGCCCGCGCCGCCTTTCAGTTGTCGCTGGAAGCCATCGAACTGATCCGTGAGCGGGTAAAAAAATACAGCATCGACTGTGATTTAAAATCCGGCCAGATGGAAGTCGCCGCACGACCAAAACACATGCCTCATCTGCGCGACGCGGCAGAACTGATGCAGAATGAATTTGGCTACGATATTCAGATTCTGAATGCAGAGCAAAGCGCCGAAAAAACCGGTTCCGACCAATATCACGGTGCTGTTTTTGATGCCAACGGCGGCCACCTGCACCCGATGAATTACACACTGGGTCTGGCCAAAGCGGCGCAAAGTCACGGCGCTCAGTTGTTTGAACACAGTGCAGTTACCCACATTGAATACGGCAATAAAGTAAAACTGAGCACAGCAAAAGGGTCAGTAACCAGTGATTTTCTGGTGATCGCCGCCAACGCTTATCTGGGCAAACTGGTACCGGCCATCAGCCGTTATATGATGCCGGTGGGCAGTTATATCTGCGCCACACAGCCTTTGGATGAATCCATTCTGCCGGCCGATTGCGCGGTATTCGACAGCCGCAATCTGTTCAGCTATTTCCGTAAAGACGGTGAAGGTCGTCTGCTGTGGGGCGGACGCACCGGACTGACCGATGCCTACCCGAAAAACCTCGAAGCGGTTATGCACAAGCGTATGACAGCGATTTACCCACAACTGGCTGGTGTAAAATTCTAAAAATCCTGGGGTGGGAATGTATCCACGACGGTACACCGCATGCCGCATTTTGGCCGCCTGCAGACCAATGTGTACTTTGCTCAGGGCTATTCCGGTCACGGTGTAGCCATGTCAGGGATGGGGGGCGCGACCATTGCCCGTGCCATTGCCGGTCAGGCCGAAAAATTTGATCTGCTCAGCCGCTTTCCGGTACAGGCGTTGCCAGATAATAAGCTGGCGCATTCCATTGGTCTCGCGGCAGCGCTGATGTATTTCCGTATCCGCGACGCTCTGGGCTGAGTATTTATTTGCAGTTGACCCAGTTCTTTCTCAGTTTCTGTTCAGTCCTGCGTGGAATCGGCAATACCGTAAAGCACCAGGGCGGTAGTTGCGCGCACATTGACGCGGTGCGCTTCCCAGTCCAGCGGCTCATCGCGGATCAGGCGATTGAGCTGCAGATGGGAATAATCATTTAGCATAAAGGCAGCCGTATGCAGGTCCGCGCCCTGGCGGATCATGCAGTGCTGCTGCATTTCCGTGAGAAACTCAACGATATCTTCCACCAGCTTTTCGTTCATTTTCAGATAGGTCGCTGGCAATTCACTGCGCGGACTGAACAGAATCAACGGCAGGATCTCGCGCCATAACGCCACCGGCATAACCTCCAGCTCGCTGACCGTAATCGCTTCTTCCAGCAGACACATGGCGTCCAGTGGATCGCCGCTGAAGTCAACTTCAGCACGGGCACGGTCCAGCGCCTGACGGTCTGCATTCTTCAGAAACTCAAACAGAATCGCCTGCTTGGACGGGAAATACTTAAACACCGTAGGCACAGATACCCCTGAGCTGGAGGCAATGTCTTCCATACGGGTCTGCTGAAAGCCTTTGCTTTCAAACAGGGCGATGGCCGCCTCAGCAATAGCCTGGCGGCGCTGTTCTTTCTGTTGCTCTCTGAGTCCGGCCACTGCGGCTCCTTAAAATGTGTTCTTTAAAAACGGTCTGTAGCCGCCACTATTCTGCCCATTTCTGACAATCTTTTCATCTGTTAAAAGTTTTATTGATTAAACCTTTTAAGTCATTTAACTTAATTCCATCGATATGGAGAACATCATGCAACCTGTTATGCCGCACCCACTCAGCCACCTGCCAGTGCAGCGCGACTACCTGTCCGCTGAAGAACTCGCTGACATCAGCGCGACCTACGCTCAGGTACGGGCCAACCCAGCCTGCTTCGACACACCAGAGCTGATGCAGGGCTTCCCGCCAGACCCTGAGCAGATCGTGAATTGGGGTAACTGGATGACTCCACCCTTCAACCGTTGGGCCTATCCCAACATCGAGCGTATCCGCCCTATGGTGCCGGTACGTCGTGGCAAACTGCCGCCGTCAACACTGCCGGTTAAAGCAGATGCACAAAACATTAACACCATTCGTTTCGACAGCGTGTGCGGTGAAGAAGTCAGCGTTGCCGAACATCTGGCGGCCAGCCGCTGTGACAGTTTTATCGTGCTGCAGCGCGGTGAAGTTCTGCTGGAAAGTTACTTCAACGGCCAGCAGCCGGAAGACCGTCACATTATGTTCTCAGTGACCAAATCACTGATCGGCGTTATCGCCGAGCAGGTCATTGCAGAAGGAAAAATGAAAGAAGACACACTGGCCGGCGATATCATTCCTGAACTGGCCGGCAGTGCTTACGCCGATGCTACCGTACGTGAAGTCATGGATATGGCAGTAGGCATCAGTTACACCGAGAAGTACGACGATCCGGATTCCGAAAGCTCAATATTCGGTTATGCCTGTGGTTTTTTACCGGCACCGGAGCAGTACCGCCATCTGGCGTCTCTGTATGATTTTCTGCCAACCCTGAAAAAACGCGGTGAACACGGCGGGCTGTTCCATTACGTGACCGCCACCACCGAAGTACTGGCCTGGCTGGTTGAACGCTCCACCAATATTTCCTGCGCCGAACATCTGGGCAAAGTGTTTGCTGAACTGGGCTGCGAACAGGATGGTTTATTTACTGCCGATCCCAAAGGCCGCAACGTCACCGGTGCCGGCTCCGCCTGGACTCTGCGAGACCTCGCCCGCTTTGCACAGCTGCTGCTGAATAAAGGCAAACTCGATGGCAAACAGTTGCTGGCAGACGGGGTGGTTGATGCTATTGCTCAAGGTGCCGACCCAGCCATTTATGCCGCTAATACCGACTTTTCAGCCTGGCTGCCGGACTTCTCTTACCGCAGTCAGTGGTACGTATTAAACAAAGATACGCAGGCCATGATGGCGTGCGGAATCTGCGGCCAGTACATCTACATCGACTTTCCATCTCAGGTGGTGATTGTGCGTCAGGCCTCATTGCCGGAAGCCACACCTGCGCTGGATTTTGATACACCAAATATGTTCCGCCAGATCGTGGCAACACTGAATAAGTAACTATCCAATAAAAGCCGGTTTAAACCGGCTCATAATAACGACAGAGACCGGGCGAATACCTGCGCCAAACGGAAGTTAGCCGGCAATATACTGTGTATTGCCACTATTAATTTAGCGGAGGAAATCATGCTTAAAAAATTATTATACGTTCCGGTTCTTACTGTATCAGCTCAAATGGCTATTGCAGGGGAAACGTCAACCGAAAACGGATTCAGTATCACCCCGACACTGGGTGCGGGCTTCGCCCACCTGCGTACTGAAAACCCGAATTTTTCAGCAAACGCTGACGACATGAATTACACCGAGATGTACATAAAACCGGGGGCAATCGTTGATTACAGTTTCAACAGTGATTTAAATGTTTTTGCCGGTGGCAGTTTTGTTTCCGCCAAAACAACTGGCGATGGTGACCCTGGTTTCTACACTGAAGGCGGCGATGGCCGCACCGACCTCGATGAGTTGTATGCCGGTATCCGTTCCGGCAACTGGACGCTGAGCGCCGGCCGTCAGAACTATATGATCGGCACAGGTTTTATTGTTATGGACGGTGATCTGGATATGGGAGATGACGGTGCCTACTGGACAGCACCGCGCACAGCATTCAAGGCCTCAGGAGTATTAGCTTACGACAGCGACGCTTTTAGCGCTCAGGTATTTTCTCTTGGCACAGACCGGGACATTGGCTCTTACCGACTGACCGGTATAAATATTGATTATCCTGCAGCTGGCGGCGCCTTTGGCGCGATGATCACCAAAGTAAAATCCGGGGTTTCCGCTGACGAAACCTTTGTGCCTAAAAATGGCATGGTTATTTATAACCTGCGCGCATTGGATGTTACGATTCCCGGTACAGAAAACCTGAAATATTCCGGTGAATACGCTCTGCAACAAGGCGAAGGAGATGGCATAAAGTATGATGCCAGTGCCTGGTACAGCAAATTCACCTACAGTTTCGCCGACACGAGCCTGACACCTTCCCTGAGCTATCGCTACGTGTATTACTCCGGTGACGACGACCTGAGCGATGACACCCGCAAAGACTGGGACCCGACCAGCAAAGGCTACATCGACTGGGGCACCTGGCTGGTAGGCGAAATTGCCGGAAGCTACTTAATTTACAACAGCAACCAGATTACTCAAACCGTACAGGCAACCGCCTCTCTTCTGCCGAATGTTATTATCGGCGCGCTTTATAACAAATTCACTCTGGATGAAAAAAACCATCTGGGCGTTCCGGTCAACAGCAAGGATTTCGCTGCTGAAACCAACATCTATGTGGACTGGTACCCGAACCAGAAAACCTATGTTTCTCTTGTTTATGCGCTGACACAACCGGGAAAAGCAGCAGAAGAATTTTATGGCGACGATGCTGACTTCAGTGCGCTGGAGCTATATGCAACCTATCGCTATTAAAAATACTCTTTTAAAACCTTGAGGAAAGACCAATGAAAGCTCTTTTATTCGCTGCAGCACTGACCGCCAGTACTGCAAGCATGGCCGAAGAACTGCGTATCTTTAACTGGCTTGAGTATATTCCGGATGAAGTTATTCAACAGTTTGAAGAAGAATATGACGCCAAGGTTATTTACGACACGTACGATGCTGCAGAAAAAATGGAAACCCAGATGCTGACCGGTGCCTCCGGTTACGATCTGGTATTTCCTGGCAGCTCGAACCTGGGTCGTCTGATTGATTCCGGCGCTCTGGAAAAAGTCGATACCAGCAAGCTGACAAATATCGGCAATATTGAACCCGAGTTTATGCAGATACTGCGTGACATCGGCGACAAAGACAATCAGTACGCAGTGCCTTACCTTTGGGGGACTAACATCATTGGCTACAACCAGGCTCAGGTAAAAGCTGCAACCGGTAAAGATGCACTGACCAGCTGGGACGATATTTTTTCCGTTGAGTCGATGAAAGCTCTGGAGCAGTGCGGTGTTGCCATGATGGACTCACCAACCGAAATCATGCCATTAATTCTGTTTCATCTTGGCCTGGACCCGTACAGCACCAAAGCGGCTGATTACAAAAAAGCGGAAGAATTTATGGCAGAACTGCGTCCGTATATCCGCTACTTCAACAGCAGTCAGTTTGTGGAAGATCTGGCCAACGGTGAGATCTGTGCTGTCATCGGCTGGTCCGGCAGTCTGTTTATTGCACAGAGCATTGCCAAAGGCACCAATAACGGTAATGACATTCGTATGGTAATGCCGGAAGAAGGCACCATGGTGTGGTTCGACAATATGGCCATCCCGAAAGGTGCGCCACACAAAGAACTGGCAGAGAAGTTTATTAACTTTATCCTGCGCCCGGAAGTGATTGCCATTGCCAGTAACAGCATTGGTTACGCCAACCCGAACAGCAAAGCAACACCTCTGGTAAATAAAGAAATCAAAAGTAACCCGGCGATGTATATCCCTGAAGAAGACATGAAAAAGCTCTTTGCCCAGGAGTCTCTTTCACTGCGTACAGAGAAAATCCGCACCCGCGCCTGGACAAACATTAAAACCAACCGCTGATTTTTGTTTTAAACCTTTTCCGTTCACAGGTATTCGTTCATTTTGAACAGGGAGCTTCGGCTCCCTTTTTTTCTCGTTTTTTGCTGGCTTTTTATATCTGCTTTATAAATAAAAGTGGAAGCAAGCAGGCTATTCCACCAGCTCGTAGATATGAATGATGACATTCTCTGCGGATGGATAACTGACCACACCGGTAAAAACGCAATTATTCAGCCATGCCATTTCTCCCTTCCCAGCGGTAAACTCTGGCGTACAGCGGCTCTGATAAGTACCTTCAGGCAATGGCCACACGCCATCCGCTTCCAGAGCTCTCCCCTGTTCGGTACTGACGTAAAGTCCGCGGTTATGAATATTAAACACCTGTCCCTGTGCGGTCTTCAGACTATACATAGCATTCAGTACACCAACGCCATCCGGACGCTCGAGGAAATAGTCAGCCCCTCCGGCCATAACCTCACCATGAGTTTCCTTACCTGCCGGATCTTTGGCTATAAATGATCCGCCACCGATAACGTAATTTGAGCACTGCCCCTGAGGAGTGGTACCGCAATCTGTCACGGAGGAGATCCGCGCATCAATCACCATACGCAGTACAGGTTTTGGCAGCAGATCAGAAGAAAAATCAGACCAGTTCATAAAGAAAATACCGTTAAATATTGAGCCCTGAATTATACCGTCAGGTCGATTTTTTTCGGAGAATAATCTGGAATAGCGGAGATATATCAGTCGCAAAAGCGTTCACGATATTCCATTGGCGACACTCCGACTCTTTTGCGGAATAAACGCCGGAAAGAATTCACATCCTCATAGCCCACATCAAAAGTAATGCTGCTTATCGGCCTGCGGGTGGACTCCAACAGATATTTGGCTCTCTCAAGACGTATATTCTGAAGATATGATATTGGCGTTTGATCAGTCGCTTCTTTAAATCGACGTTTAAAATTGCGCACACCAAAACCAAACTTAGCGGCAACATCATCAATTGTCACAGGTCCGCTAAAATTCTGCTCAAGCCATTGCTGTACCCTCCGTATCTGCTCATCTCCATGGTTTTTTGGCATAGTCCACATCACATACGGTGACTGTTTTGGTCTGACGTGATCAATCAACAGATAGCGGCTGCAGGTGTGAGCCAATTCCGCTGAGCCAAAGCGACGAACAAGGTGCAACAGAAGATCCAGCGCAGCGGTGGCTCCTCCGCCCGACACCAGCTGTCCGGTATCGCACAGAATCTGGCTCTCATCCAGATTCACCCCGGGATAGCGCTTGCGGAATAAGTCGGCAAACGCCCAGTGTGTCGTTGCTTCAACACCATTCAACAAACCACTCTCCGCCAACAGAAAGGACCCGTTGCACATACTAGCAATAACACTACCCTGACCGTGCTGTTGTTGCAGAAATCCGGCATAGGCAACCAATTCCGGCATAACATCACGCAGAGAAAACAAAAAACCCGGAATCAGAATCAGATCTGTATCCGCGACATCCTGTATCGATTTATCCACCGCCAGCATCAGACCGGCTGAGGTTTTAACCGGCTGACCATCCAGCGAGACAAGTTGAATTGCAAACAATGGCTCAGCTGCCTGATCGCTCTCACTAAACAGATTTGCGGCGTACAGTATTTCCTGCGCCAGGGTGACACTGGCGGCAGAACATAGTGGACTGACAAGAATACTGACCTGCACAGAAGTTACCTTAATTTGCACAAATGACATATTTAAAGTCATTTATGCACATTTCTATCGGCGTCCGCAACAGCGACAATACCGGCTGCTACCAACCCCCTCAAAGGAGTACCTATGAACCTATGGTTCCGACTGATCTTTATGCTGCTGCGCCGCCCATGGAAAAAGCCCGCGGGTGGCATGGAAACCACGGTTATCTCAATGCGGGTCTGGCCGAATGATCTGGATATCAACCGCCATGTTACCAATGGCCGCTACTTCACCATGGCCGATGTCGGTCGTATGGATTACGTGCTGCGTAGTGGTGCCATTAAGGTCGCCCTGAAGCACAAGTCTTTTCCCATTGTTGGTGATGTATGGGGGAAATTCCGCCGTGAACTGAAGCTGTTTGAGACATTCGAAATTCACAGCCGTATGCTCGGTTGGGATGAAAAATGGGTGTTTATGGAACACAGGTTTGTCAGCAAACAACGAGTAGTGGGCACCGTTATCATGCGTGGGCTGTTCCGCTCAGCTAAAGGGCTGATCGACCCGCAGGAGTTTATCCGCGAAATGGGGCTGGAGCCGCAATCCCCGGCATTACCGGACTGGCTGAGCAACTGGTCAGACAGCTGCGATAAACTCAGCAGCGCACTGCGCGACGAAGAGTTTTCGCCCGCAGATATGCAACAGAATACATAGTGCAAAATCCGATAAAAAAACGGCCCTGAGCTTCCTGCCCGGGCCGTTTTTTATACTTCAGGGTACTGTTTTCAGCGCTTTAGCAGCGCCTTAATTACGGATTAGTTACGGATCATATAATCGAAGGCACCCAGTGCCGCAGTGGCACCTGAACCCATGGAAATAATGATCTGTTTGTACGCCGCTGTGGTTACGTCACCGGCCGCGAACACACCAGGAATGCTGGTCTGGCCGTGGTTGTCGATAACGATCTCACCGCGTGGCGTTAATTCCAGAGTACCTTTCAGGAACTCGGTGTTTGGCACCAGACCAATCTGTACAAAGATACCGGCCACATCCAGAGATGTCATCTCTTCGGTTTTACGGTCTTTGTAGGTCAGACTGGTGACTTTACCGTTGTCACCCACCACTTCGGTGGTCTGCGCTTCTTTGATAATGGTGACGTTGCCCATGGATTCGGCTTTTTTCACCAGTACCGCATCGGCACGCAGTGTGTCAGCGAATTCCAGCACGGTCACTTTATCCACGATACCAGCCAGGTCGATCGCAGCTTCGATACCTGAGTTACCACCACCGATCACAGCCACAGGTTTGCCTTTAAACAGCGGGCCGTCACAGTGTGGGCAGTAGGTTACACCCTTGGTACGGTACTCGGTTTCACCCGGTACATTCATATCTCTCCAGCGTGCGCCGGTAGCCAGAATCACGGTTTTACTTTTCAGCACAGCGCCATTGGACAGCTCAACTTCTTTCAGGCCGTCGCTGCCTTCACGCAGTGCCACGGCTTTCTGGCTGTTCATAATATCCACGTCGTACTGTTTAACGTGTTCTTCCAGCGCGGCTGCCAGCTGTGGGCCCTGGGTTTCTTTCACTGAGATAAAGTTCTCAATGGAAAGTGTATCCAGCACCTGACCGCCGAAGCGCTCTGCCACGATACCGGTACGGATACCTTTACGCGCCGCGTAAATTGCCGCGGATGCGCCGGCAGGGCCACCGCCAACCACCAGCACGTCGTAGGCTTCTTTACCGGCCAGTGCTGCTGCGGCTTTGGCGTCTGCATCGTCATCAACCTTGTGCAGAATGTCCGCCAGAGTCATACGGCCACTGCCGATTTCTTCACCGTTCAGGTACAGAGTCGGTACCGCCATGATGCCTTTTTCTTCCACTTCTTTCGGGAAGACACCACCGTCAATCATGGTGGCAGTCACATTCGGATTCAGAATTGCCATCAGGTTAATGGCCTGAACCACATCAGGACAGTTGTGGCACGACAGCGACACATACACTTCAAAGTTCAGTTCTTTGGTCAGCGCTGCGGCTTCATCCTGCAGGTTCTGTTCTTCTTTGGATGGGTAACCACCCGCCTGCAACAGAGCCAGTACCAGTGAGGTGAACTCATGACCCATTGGAATACCGGCGAAGGTTACACGGGCTTTTTCACCCTGTGGTGCCACTTCCATACGTGGAACACGGCCACCGTCAGCACCGGTTACGGTCAGAGAAATCTTATCGTTCAGCGAATCAATTTCCTGTGCCAGTTCAACCAGTTCTTTTGCTTTCGGAGAATCATCAGATGCTACGGTCAACGCAATCGGATTAACGAGACGTTGCAGGTAGGCATCCAGCTGTTGTTTCATATTTGCGTCGAGCATGATGAGATCCTTTTTCGTGATGTCAGCGCCGGTCTTTGTTCAGCGCTGCTCTATTCAACTTGTGTAATTATATTAGCCAGACCAGCCATATAATTAAAATCAATCCTTTCTAATAAAACGATAGCCGTTAACTAACACACTTTATTAGCCAACACCTATCAGAAGACGTGGCCACCAGCATAAAGCAGTGACCCGGCAGAATACTGACCTGAGTCAGAGCACGCACTTTATGCACAGCCAGGGTGTGCACTGCGGACAATAAAAAGCCCCGACAGAGCGGGGCTTTTTAATCAGGCTTAAAGCCCTTGGTTTCGCGTTCACTTCTGCTTCTGCCATTAACGGTAAGAGAAGCGTTGGCGAGGCCGCTATCTGCATCGTCTCTTAAAAAGAAACCTCAGACAGCGCTGGCACAGACTGTGGGATGAAATGCGCGGCGCGGTTTAAGTGAGAGCCCGAGACATACCAGGTTGGTAGGCGACGGGCCGAACGAAAACCGCAACAAAGCAGTTCGCCCACAGACGACCATTATTCATCTGGCAACGCCAGAGAGATGGAGCACAAGGCGTTTTTAAGCGAGAACCCAAGGCATACCAGATTGGTAGACGAAGGGTCGAGCGCAAAAACAACGCAGTGATCCGCTCTCTGGATAAGCCAGATTAGATTTTGCCAACCAGGTCGAGTGATGGAGCCAGAGTCGCTTCACCTTCTTTCCATTTAGCTGGGCAAACTTC
>NZ_DJIO01000172.1:0-7628 GCF_002433655.1 Thalassolituus sp. UBA6592
CCCAGCTGAGCTAAGGCCCCGTCTCAAAACGTGGGCGTATCTTACGTTCGGACCCCCACCCTGTCAACACATTATTTAAAAAAATTTATCTTAAACAACAACTTAGCCGCCTGCCCCGCAGTCCGGCCAGAAAAAACGGCCCCGCAGGGCCGTTTCTTAGTCGATTTACCGGAGCTTGAACGCTGCGCTCAGCGATCAGCCCAGCTCCGCCTGAATCGCAGCAGAGATATCGCGGTAATCTTTTTCCATCTTTTTCGCTTTTTTCTTACCAACACCACCGAGAACCTCAATGGCATGACGCACACGGGCACGGCTCATATCCGGCCCCAGCAGCGCCATACTATCGAGTACGGAAATCGTCGCCGAAGTACCAGCGATGGCGATAAAGAACGGATTCAGGAAATCACGTACTTTAATATCCAGCTTACCTGCCAAAGCAAACATGCGCGTTTTGATTTCTTCCACATCCCAATGACGGATTTCTTCCAGCTGCCACAGGCCATACTGCAGTGCGACCAGCAGGGATTCTTCATCAAAGGCTTTGTGCTCGAATGATGCCGGCGTCAGTTCTGTCATACCAGACAGGAAATGCCCCGCCAGCGGCGCAACATCCGAAAACGTCTCGACACGAGGCTGAATATGAGGAATCAGCGGCAAGGTACGCTCAGGCTTAAATGCCCAGTCTGCGTATTTCGCGGCAAAACCATCAGCATCCAGTTCACGCAGCCACATGCTGTTCAGCCAACGCAGTTTTTCCATATCAAACACCGGGCCGCCCAGAGAGACACGTTTGATATCAAAGTTAGTGAACATTTCGTCGCGGGTGAATTTTTCACGCTCATCCGGCATCGACCAGCCCATACGCCCCAGATAGTTCAGCAGCGCTTCCGGCATAAAGCCCATACGCTCGTAGAACATAATGGAGGTCGGGTTTTTACGCTTGCTCAGCTTGCTCTTATCAGGGTTACGCAGTAGCGGCATATGACACAGCTGCACCATATCCCAGCCAAAGTAGCTGTACAGCAGCTTATGTTTCGGCGCCGAGCTGATCCATTCTTCACCACGGATAACATGGGTAATGCCCATCAGATGGTCATCCACCACGTTGGCCAGGTGGTAAGTCGGCATGCCATCAGACTTCATCAGAATCTGTGCATCAACCTGCGACCAGTCCAGCTCAATCGGACCGCGCAGCATATCGTCGACGACACATACGCCCTCTTCCGGCACCTTCATACGCACAACAAAAGGCGCACCTTCCGCTTCGCGGCGGGCCACTTCTTCTTCCGGCAGCATCAGGTCGGATGGCTTTAGTGCCATGCTGTTACCGGACGCCTGACGCTCGTTACGCATCGCATCCAGTTCTTCCGCGGTACGGAAGCATTTAAAGGCATGGCCTTTATCCAGCAGCAGCTGCACGTGCTCTGCATAAATGTCACGACGTTCGCTCTGACGGTAAGGGCCGTGAGGACCACCAACATCCGGACCTTCCGACCATTCCAGTCCCAGCCAGCGCAGGCTGTCGAGAATAGCCTGCTCTGATTCCGGCGTGCTGCGCTGCTGATCGGTATCTTCGATGCGCAGAATAAACTCGCCGCCATGCTGACGGGCAAAAGCCAGGTTGAACAAAGCAATGTAGGCTGTGCCTACGTGAGGATCACCGGTCGGTGAAGGCGCAACACGGGTGCGAACCGTCATAGGAATCTGTCTCTTTTCGGTCGGATTGAGAGGTTGTAAAAAACAGCGCAGATTATAGAGAAAAGCGCGCCATAACGCACACGCCGGATAACCACTGAGCAGCAGATGAATAAAGGATAAGCAGCCCCTGAACATTGACCGTCCAGGGACGTATGCGCGTGTCAGTGCAACAGCGCTGCAGCAGAAAGCAGAATAGCGAAAAGAGAAAACAGCTGGATGCGACGGTTCACCACCATCTGGCGATAGCCGGCAATGGCGGTCTGAAAAGACTTGAGCGCAGAGTCAGCCACAGCCCTTTCATTGGCGTAAATCAGAGAATAATGCCCGAGCAGCTCTGCACCCTCTGACTTGTACCCCATCCCCCGCTCACCGGAGCTGGGAATCGCGATAACAGTCACTTCACGTACGTTATCAAAATATTCTGTGTAAAAATCATCCAGTTCGCGACAGGCGGCGTCCGCCTTTTTCTGCGACAGAATCCCTTCAAACAAAGTACCACGAAGCTCAAAGTGACTCTGACTCTGATTAATGCGCTCCGTTAACTCCATCAGGTTTTCCCGGAGTTCCTGTACCCTGAGATATTCGTTCATCAAATGCTCCGTAACCTATGACGCATTTTTTACCCGGTCTGGGCTTTAAAGCGGCGAATGGTGGGCCATGATGCGAGTCCTGTCCAGCGTCCGGATGTCGGAAAGCTTACATTCTGGGCAAGCACGGCGCATTGACCAAATCTGTCGTCGTAATTGGTCTTTATGCTGCCCGATTGGACCAGAATTCCGTAGTTATCTGAGCGCCCACAAACAGCAGGTAAGCGGAAGGCCTGGTTCCGCGGAGAGAATATCTGCGAAGAAAGTATCTGCGAAGAGAGTATCTGCGACGAGATCCTGATCACAGCTGTTTAAAGAAGCGGCAGTACTTACCGCCGTCACAGAAGCAGTCAGCTGCTTTTCGCCGGTACGAATCCCCGAGGATCCAGACCCTCACCCCACTATCTGTCGGGTTGTCCGCCATCGTTTGCCTTCGTTAATGTTGTTACCGAATGTAAAAACATCAGCGAACAACACGACGCCGCACCCTGGCCGTATATCCGCTGAGCGACTCACCACTTAAATAATAATTCACTATGCTTATCAAACATCCAGCTCTGGTTATCTGTGCGCTGCTTACTGTTTTATCAATGAGTGGCTGCGGAGGTGGCAACTCCTCTGGATCTTCGGGCTCCGGCCAAAATGCCGGGGATAATGTTTCTGGCGAAAACCCGGCCCCTGATAACCCGGCCCCGGATAATTCGGATCCGGAAGAGATCAACGAACCTCCTGCACTGATCGCCTCCGTCCATCCCGGCGCATTTTACAGCGGCGCCGATGTTAAGATCTCCGGCAGCAACCTTGATGACGTAACCGTCGCTGTCAATGGTGCGTCAATCGACGTTACCTCCCAAACCGCCCACGAATTGCATTTCAATGCTGCTGACTGGCCGGACGGCAGTTATTCTCTTACGCTTGAAAACAGCGGTGGCACCGTATTAAGTAATATTTCATACGACACTGCCTTAAGCGCCACTGCCATTTCCGCCAGCAATCAATTCACATGTGCGCTCACCACCAGTGCAACTGTGGTTTGCTGGGGCAGAAACAACTATGACCAGCTGGGCAACAGCTCTGCCGACGCCTATACCAATGAGCCAATCGAGGTAGCCGGTCTCGGGAATGTCAGCGCTATCAGCACCGGCAACGTACACGCATGTGCTTTAAGTGGCGGCACCGTATCCTGCTGGGGCCGCAATAATTATGGCCAGCTTGGTGATACCACCACTGACGCCAGCAGCAATACTCCGGTGGATATTTCATTTGCAGATCTGGCGGACGCAACCATCACTGCCATTGCCAGCGGCGAAGGTGGCCAGCACACCTGCGCACAATACAGTAATGGCGACGTAAGCTGCTGGGGCAATAATGAATACAATGAAGTCTTAGAGCCGGTCTGGGAATACGGCATCCGTGATGCAGTCATGGCGCCTTAAAAAAGACCTGAATAGAAAGCCAGAATCGAGGGCCTGAACATTCACCAACACTCTTCCCTTTTTTCGCCCATTCAGTGACAGCTGACTGGGCTTTTCTGTCCAGGGGCCACTTCTGCTTACACTCACTATCGATAGCCTCTTTACTGCTGATCAATCCGGAAAACTGGGGAATAATGCACACACCGATATTAACCTTTAATAAGGCAAACCGGCCAAACCGGCAGTTTTATAAGCCTGTACAGGTCGGCGTGGTATTTTCACAACTGCAACAACAACTACTGATAACCTGCAAGAGGGAACGGAATGCCAGGGCTTAAAGCGACCAGGATAATGTTGCTGCGAACACTCAGTCTGTTGCTTGCCGGACTCTTCCTTCTTTCAGCTCAACAAGTCCAGGCAGATACGTTATCCCTGACCCGGACTGATTTCCGCTACCCGCTGGCATCACTTGATTATTCCGCAGGTTTTATTCCGGCAAAAGACGGCGTAGCACTGCAGGATATCCAGACGCTTTCTGACTCACCGTCGGAATTTGGGCTGAACCCTGATTTTCGAAAGCACAGCCGTTACTGGCTACATACTCAGATTGTAAACAACACATCTGATTCACACTGGGTTCTGCACGTCAGCAACTTTGGATTTGAGCAGCCAACTATTCTGGTTCGCGGCGAGAACGAACAACATATTGAAATCCTGCAGAACGCCAATCTCAATGCCGACATCAACACCCTTGGCCGGGCGGTTGATATCCAGCTGATACCTGGCAAAGAATACACAGTGATCGTTGAGTTAACCGCTTACAAAAAAGCATGGGACCCATACATTGCTCTGATGAGTAAACAGGAATACCGGATCTGGAAAGCAACCACCGACCTCATCTATAAAACCGCCATTGGCATTATTATCGGCATGATTATTCTGGCACTGATCTGCTGGTTACTGATGGCTGAAGCAACCTTTTTATGGGCCGGCGTATCGTCATTATTATTATTGCTTTACTACCTGGATCGCAGCAGCCTGCCCGCTATATTCCTGAACTCATCCTACGAAAAAAATCAGTTACTGTGGATACTGGTATCCTGCACGATATTGTCATCACTGGCCTTTGCCGCAAGCTTTCTGCAAATCAATCGTCAATCCGGGTTCTGGTACCGGGCATTTGCATTCACTGGCGGCGCCACACTGCTGGTTCTGGTATTAAGCCCGATACTGCCTTTTATTTTAAAGCTTTCACTGTATGCGTTGAACTACCTTCTGTTATGGACGGTAATCCTTGGCTCTGGTATCGCCAAAGTTCGGGCGGCAGGCAGGTACTACATCATGTACATCATTGGCTGGATGCCACTGGTTCTGTCAGCCCTGGAAGTCATCGTATTTATTTTTCTGTCACGTGACTCCGAACGGGAAGTAAAAGCCTCTTACCAGATGATTGAGTCTCTTTATATTCAGATTTCGCACATGATGATTCATGCCGTAGCACTGATTCTGCGTGTCCGGGCATTACGTCAGCAAAAGATTCAGGCTGAAATCGACAATCAGGCGAAATCCCGTTTTATAGCCCAGAGCAGCCACGATCTACGCCAACCCCTCTACTCCATGCGCTTATACCTCGACTCACTTAAGCCTTATATCTGCGACAAGGAAGCACTGAGTCTTTTCGACGGACTGAACAAAAACCACCGCCAGCTTGAAGAGTCCTTCAGTTCAATACTGGATCTTAATAAGCTTGAGGCCGGCGTATTAACAGCGGATAAAAAGGCAGTCGCCATAAGCAGTATATTTTCCCGACTGCAGTACGACTTTCAGATTCAGGCGAAAAATAAGGGCCTGAAGCTGTCAATCCACCCCTGCAGTGCAACCGTCTACAGCGACCCTGTACTGCTGGAACGAATGCTGAGAAACCTGATAGCCAACGCCATTAAATATACAGACTCCGGACGAGTAATTATTGGCTGTCGACGCCGCCAGAACCACATTTCAATCCAGGTACTCGACAGCGGCAGCGGAATCGCGCCGCACGAACAGAAAATCATTTTCGACCTTTATCAACGCTCGGAAAGTGTTCTCGAAAAACCGGGCGGCACTGGCATTGGACTGTCGGTGGTAAAGCATTTATCAGAGCTACTGGGCCATCCGCTTGCGCTGGATTCCGTTGTTGGCAAGGGTAGTCGATTCAGCATCACCGTCCCCTGTGCCAATTCAGATGAAGAAGTTGCCACCACCCTGTTCCCTGACCACTCAGAAATACAAGCCACTCTTTTCTTTAAAGATAAAGAATTGCAGGAAGCTACACAGCAACACCTGCACAACTGGGGCGTCAGGGTTTACTCCGTAAACAACACAGAGCAACTTGCCAATCACAATTCAGCAGCCTTGATAATCTTCGACCAGGCCGCCTTAGCGGATATTACGGCAACCGGCGACCTGCTTACGCAACAACTATCAGAAAATATCACTGCCTGTGTTCTCACAGAATCTGCCAGCAGACCGACACTGACTGTGTGTCACTGTCAGATCCTGTCTGCACCTCTGCTGCCGACACAACTCCGCGCCCTGGTAAATTATGCATCACGCGAAAGTGCAAAAGCAGATACAAGAGGCACAACCACGACACCCCTTCGGCCAAACAAAACGGTTAATTAACATGACAGTAAAAGTGTTAGTAAGCGACGATCACGAACTCTACCGGGACGGTTTGCGACGACTGCTGCAGGAAGCCATCGCCGATATCGAGATTCTGGAAGCGGACAGCTTCCCCTCCACCCAACAAGCCCTGTTCAAGCACAATGATGTATCACTGCTGCTGCTCGACATCCACATGCCGGGAACCCGGGGACTGGAAGGTTTAAAGCAAATCAAAGCTGATTATCCTGTACTGCCACTGATCGTGGTTTCATCAGAAGACCAACAGGCCAGCATCCGGCAGATGCTCGAACTCGGCGCCGACGGCTTCATCAGCAAGACGTCTTCAAAGGCAATCATGATCGCTGGCGTCAAAAAATTTATGGCCGGAGAGCAGGTCATTATCACTGGCGAGGAGCAAACTGAAGCGCTGATCCTCTCACCACGCCAGATTGACACCCTGGAACTGATGGCAAAGGGACTGTCCAACAAGGAAATTGCCGAAAAGCTCGGTATATCACCGGCAACCGTCAGAGAATACGTATCGGATATCCTGGCGCTGTTTCAAAGCACCAACCGCACCCAGGCAGCACTCAAAGCGCGGCAGGCTGGTTATATTCTGGATTAGGGAAAAATTCAGCCGTAAAAACCGCAAATCTTTGCAGAATCGCAGCTTTTTAAGAATTAGTGGCCAATGTAAGGAAGCGGAGGGATGCCCCGACCACGCCATGTTTAATGACCGGGAGGGATGAACGCCGTCGCAGGCTTCGGACGTTTGTCGCTTCGCTCGGTGCGAACCCACGAGGATTCGGCACCCTCGTCTCACCGCCATCAGGTCCGGTAAGCTTCAGCCATAAAAAAACCGCGAATCTTTGCAGAATCGCGGTTTTTGAATAAGTGGCGGTGGTCGGGATGTAACGGCCTCCGGCCTCAGCAACAAGTTGCTGTATGTCGCTTCGCTCGGAACGAACCCACGAGGGTTCGGCACCCTCCTCTCACCGCTTTTTACGCAAACGCGGGGCATAAAAAAACCGCAGAGCCGGATGACTATGCGGTTTTTCAAAATAAGTGGCCGATCAGAGTTAGTGGAGGGATATCCCGACCAGCCACTTTAAAGATCCGGTCGGGATGAACGCCGTCGCAGGCTCCGGACGTTTGTCGCTTCGCTCGGTGCGAACCCACGAGGGTTCTCACCCTCCTCTCACCGCCATCAGGTCCGGTAAGCTTCAGCCATAAAAAAACCGCGAATCTTTGCAGAATCGCGGTTTTTGAATAAGTGGCGGTG
>NZ_DJIO01000182.1:0-9243 GCF_002433655.1 Thalassolituus sp. UBA6592
CAGTTTCGGGTCCCAGTTCACCAGGCGTTTGCCGCGGTAAATCAGATCGTCTTCGTACAGACGGATAAACACTTCCTGTACCGCTTTGTAAAAACCGTCATCCATGGTGAAGCGTTCGGTATCCCAGTCAACGGAGTTGCCCAGACGACGCATCTGTTTGGTGATGGTGCCACCGGAATGTTCTTTCCATTCCCAGACTTTTTCGAGGAATTTTTCCCGGCCTAATTCGTGGCGGTCCGGCTGGCCTTCGGCCGCCAGTTTACGTTCAACCACCATCTGGGTGGCGATACCGGCGTGGTCGGTACCCACCTGCCACAGGGCTTTTTTGCCCAGCATGCGGTTGTAGCGGATCAGGGCGTCCTGAATGGTGTGCTGGAAAGCGTGACCCATGTGCAGAGAACCGGTGACGTTTGGCGGCGGGATCATGATGGAATAGCCTTCGCCTGTTAAGCCATCCTGATATGGCTTGAAGTAGCCTTTCTCTTCCCACTGCTGGTACCAGGTTTGTTCGATTGCGCCGGGTTTGTACGTCTTATCCATAGTGTCACTGATGCTCGTCTGTGCGTTGTCGCCGCTCTTCTGCCACACCGCTGAAAACAGGCTGGCCGGAAGGGGCATTATGGGTTCGGAAAAATGGCGGAGATTATAGCGGAAATCGGGCCCGGAGGGCAGGGGCGGATCGTGTGCGAAGCGGGGAGATTCAGGGCGGAGTTGACCACCCTGTGATAACGGCCTGCGCCTGGCAGGCCCGGAAGCTTATTTGAGTGACTGACGCAGCTTGTCTTTCAGGCGCTGGGCTATTTGCGGCAGCATTTCTTCAACCAGTTGCTCGATCATAGCTTCTTTCTGCGCAGGGCTGAGCTGGCGGCCGATTTCACTTAATGTATTGCGGGCGTCCTGCTGCTTTTTATCCAGCACGCGCTGCATGGTGCGGTGTGCTTCTTCCGCGCTTTGCTGTGCGGCCATGCGTTCGGTCTGCAAACGGTCAAGCACTGCCTGCGGCAAAAACGGATTGGACGAAATTTTGGTCGTGGCTATAGGGGGCAGTTCAGGAGGGATCACTTCATGTGGTACTTCCGGAGCCCCGATGTCTTCATACTCGTCCGGTGCTGCACCGAACAGATCTTCCAGTGTGCCGTCTGCTGTAGCGTCTGGTCTGGCCTGAGCAATGGCATCAGCAATTTTATCCGGTGCAAAGGTTGTGGCGACCGGCCGCTCAGGCTGTGCCAGCGGATGCTGAGGCGCAGCTGCAGCAGCAGAGGCGACCGGTTTGGCAACGCTGACCGGCTTCAGCACCGGAATATCATCCTGAAAGAGTTCATCCAGCACGGGGATGTCATCACCCAGGGGCTCCAGTACCGGAATGTTGGCATAATCCGGGTTGTCACCAGCGGCGTCGTCCAGCACCCGTTGCAGGGTTTCCAGCTCGCGCAGCAGATCCGCGGGTTCTTCCGTGGATGTTCCGCCGGCGATGTTGGTCGGAAGGCCCTGTTGCCCGTCTGTATTCTTTGCGGCTGCCATTAACCTAATCTCATATCGTGGTTGTTGATCGGGTAGCCCCGGTCTTTGAGATATTTGTAGTGACTACGAGTGTAGTCCAGTACCTGATCCTGTTGGATAACAATATTGATACAACGCTGAAAACGGCTGAAAAAATCCGGCAGTTTGCTGCTCAGGTTGAGGATGACGTCATGATGATGCCCAGGGTCCGTGTGCCAGCCGATGCTGACCGGACAGTCTGCCGGTGCCTTGCTGTCGCCCAGCAGTGCGTGGGGCAGAAAGGATTCTTCGCGGTAGGTCCACAACAGATCATCCAGATAGCGGGCGCTGGTTTCATCGTCGGTCTGGATCAGTATCTGGTTGCCACGGCCAAACGCTTTTTCTGCCAGACGGCAGGCGAAAACAGCCCGTTCTTCCGGTGTCTGGGCGGCAAGAATGTAAAAATCTACCTGGGTCATAACAACTAAATCAGTCTCGGGAAAGGTATGCTATTCCTCTGTCCGGGCCTTGGCAATGACGGCCCGCAAGCTTTCAGACAGATTGCCGACCTTGTAACAAAATGACTATAAAACCGGCGTGAAAAAGGCTTTGTTATCGTTCTTTTGACGGATGCCCGGGTAAATCAGCGGATGACTACCCGGGGTTGGGACGTCAGCGGGTGCTCTGAAAATGATGCATGACGACGTCGATGGTGACTTTCAGTTGTTCCATCTGCTGCAGCTCAGCCAGCAGATCGTTGCGCACTTTCCAGCGATGCGGTGTCATGCTCAGCAGATCCATAATCTGCTGGTTTGAAGTCAGGTTCACCGGATATTTAATCACCTGTTCGCCCTGACATTCGAAGCCGTGCTCGGCCATACCCGGGCGCGGATCAAACGGGTTGATCTTCACTTCGTCATAAATCAGTTCGCGCAGTTCGTACAGATGGTGACCGCCGGTATTCAGCAGCACGATCTGGCCACCCGGTTTCAGCACGCGCTGAAAACCTTCCGGCATCAGGTTGGTGAACAGGCAGGTGATCAGGTCCAGGCTGTGTTCGAGAAACGGCAGCTTGCCGCCGGTTGCGACCAGCCAGTCGATGGCGGGGCTGCGTTTGGCGGCGCGTTTAACTGCGTCTTTGGAGATGTCTGCGCCATACAGATTGTGCGGCTGTTGGTAGTCTTCCAGCATCTGCTGCAGGCGTTGGGTGTAATAGCCTTCACCACAGCCGACATCGGCAATCTGCAGCGGGTTATCCGGCTGCGCTTCTTTGTTCATTGCCCAGTCCAGTATCCACTGGTTAAGCGAATCGGAAATAGGGCGGTAAAGCTGGCTGTCAAGCAGGCGCTGGCGGGCATCAACCATGTCCATGGTGTCGCCCGGCGCTTTCGATTTTTTGTGCTGGGCAACCAGCAAATTCAGGTAGCCCTGACGCGCTTCATCGTAGGAATGACCGTTGTCACAGCGCCAGTTTTTTCCTGAGGCGAGCAGGGGCAGCCCGCACACAGGGCAGGCAATAACTTTGTGTTCAGACATGATCAGGCCAACAGCAGCTCGAGAATGCGTTCGTAAATGGTGGTCAGAATATCCAGGTCGGCGGCGGTTACGTGCTCATCGACTTTGTGAATGGTGGCGTTGCATGGGCCCAGTTCCAGTACCTGAGATCCGGTCGGTGCGATAAAACGGCCGTCGGAGGTGCCACCTGCGGTGGACAGTTCGGTTTCCAGACCGGTGACTTCACGGATGGCCTGTACGCTGGCGTCGACTAACGCGCCGCGCGAGGTCAGGAATGGCTCGCCGCTGAGGTTCCAGTCGATATCGTATTCCAGACCGTGTTTGTCGAGGATCGCCTGGGTGCGCTGCTTGAGAATGTCAGCGGTCAGTTCGGTGGAGAAGCGGAAGTTAAATACCACCTCGCATTCGCCGGGAATCACGTTAGTGGCACCGGTACCGGCGTTGATGTTGGAAATCTGGAAGCTGGTGGCCGGGAAGAACTCATTGCCCTGATCCCACTCTTCAGCAGCCAGTTCCGCCAGTGCCGGAGCGGCAATGTGCACCGGGTTTTTGGCCAGATGCGGGTAGGCGACATGACCCTGAATGCCTTTGACTTTCAGCACACAGCCGAGGGAACCGCGGCGGCCGTTTTTCACCACATCACCGGTTTGGTTGGTGGAAGAAGGCTCACCAACGATGCACATATCGATCTTTTCGTTACGTGCTTCCAGGGTTTCCACCACTTTCACCGTGCCGTTTTTCGCTGGACCTTCTTCATCTGCGGTAATCAGAAAGGCGATGGAGCCTTTGTGATCCGGGTGTTTCTTGACGAAGTTCTCAGTGGCTACGATCATCGCCGCCAGCGAGCCTTTCATGTCCGCTGCGCCGCGTCCATACAGCAGGCCGTCAACAATCTGCGGGATAAACGGTGCATGGGTCCAGTTGGCTTCGGGACCGGTTGGAACCACGTCGGTGTGGCCGGCAAAACAGACCACCGGGGCACTGTCACCGCGGCGTGACCAGAAATTATCCACTTCTGCAAAGCGCAGCGGCTCGTTACTGAAACCGGCCGCAGCCAGGCGCTCCATCATCAGCTCCTGACAACCGGCGTCTTCCGGTGTGACAGAGTGGCGGGAAATCAGGTCAAAGGCCAGTTGCAGGGTGGGGGTCATAGCGCAGTGTTCCGGGTCGTGTTGAAAAGCCGCGCATCATATCAGAAGCGCGGCTTTTTTGCCCTCCGTGAGGGCCATTTGCCGGGAAGAAGCAGATGATATCGGTCCGCAGCGGAAATTTGCTGAGTAAATCAGTCGGATTTTGTCGCCTTGCGTACCGCGGGACGGGTCAGGCGACGATCATGAAACGGGTAGCCGTAGGGGGCAAAACTGTTAATGCCCATGACGTAATGCACTTCCACTTCGTCCAGCTGTTCCCGCCACAGATACAGGCCGGTACCACTGACAGACGGAAATGAGTAGGGATGGCTGCCGATTTTGCCGTCTTCTGTACCCATCAGGTTGCCGCGAATGGTGAGCTGGCGGCCTTTGGTGAAAATTTCCGGGTCGAGGAAGGTGTCAAAGGTTACCCGGAAACGTCCGCCGGAACGGCTGACTTCATCCCGGGGACGTCCGGAACTGTACAGTGGCAGCTGCAGCATTTCGATAGTGGTACTGTCGGCATGGTTGGTAACATCGACGATATTGCCGCCGAATACCACTTCCAGTCCGGTGTAGCGTTCGGGATCGCTGAGCACGGCAGAAAACTCAGGCAGGGCATCCGGCTGCTCGACGGCAACGTCGTCCGGCAGGCTGGCACAGGCGGAAAGCAGTAAAATCAGCCCGGAGAGGGCCAGTATTCTTGGAAACATAACGCATCCTGACAGGTCAGTCGTTGATCAAAGGGCCGATGTATGACCAGCGTCCGCTGATTTTGTTGCAGCTGACCCTGTTTCCGGTATTGGCTGATTGCTGCGCTTCATTGGTTCAGGTCATTGCTATAAGCCCCGCTGCTGGCTACCATAGCCGGCTTTTTACCGCCCGTGCTTTTTTTACCAGTTGGTCGGTCCCGGCGCTCAGCCTGTGGATCGTGCACGCTCCGTTAATCAGCGCGCCGGTGAAGTCAGATCCGTTAAAAAGTACATTAAGGTACAAAAGGTACAGATGATGAGTGAGCCGCTGACACTGGAACAACTGAAGCAGGTAATGGCTGAGGCCGATCTGCTGAAATCAGAAGCTGAAGTGGATGCCGCGCTGGCAAAGCTGGCGACTGAAATTTCTGCCCGTCTGGGCGATTCCATGCCGGTGGTGTACAGCATCATGAACGGCGGTCTGGTGATGGCTGGCCGTCTGCTGATCAAACTCAATTTCCCACTGGAACAGGGCTATATGCACGCTACCCGTTACCGGGGTGAAACCACCGGGCATACGGATCTGCAGTGGCAGGCACCTCCGTCCATTCCGATGCAGGGCCGTACGGTACTGATCCTTGATGACATCTTTGATGAAGGTAATACCCTGGCTGAAGTGGTCAAAGCCTGTCACGCTCAGGGCGCCAAAGAAGTTCTGACCGCTGTGCTGGTGAATAAAGAACACGACCGCAAGAATACCGATCTTAAAATCGATTTCATCGGTATGAACGTTGAAGACCGTTATGTCTTCGGCTGTGGTATGGATTACCGCGGTTTCTGGCGTAATGCTCCGGGTATTTACGCGGTTAAAGGTCTGTAAACAGGGCTTTACAGGGCGTTACGGTTTGCTGGAATAACAGCGTTACATCGCCAAACTGTGAGTTATATTAAGGCACCTTCGGGTGCCTTTTTCGTCTATAGCGGGCAATAAAACACAACTACACTGACGACAGAACCCCTACGGATTGTTGGTGTTATGAACGTCGATTTTATTAACCCGTTTGTTGAATCGATAAACAATATTCTTGTCACCATGGCTTCTATGAGCTGTGAATACGGCAAGCCTTATCTGAAGCCGGATGAAAAAGCATTAGGCGTGGTCACCGGTATTATCCCGATGTCCGGTGAGTCTGTGCGTGGCTCACTGGCGATCAGCTTTTCCGCTGGCGCGATCGTGAAAATCAGCAGCAGTATGTTGGGTGAGGAAATCGCCGAAGTGGATGACACCTGTTACGACCTGACCGGTGAATTAACCAATATATTGTCCGGTGGTGCACGCAAACTGCTGTGGGAAAAAGGCTATGATTTTGAAATGGCCAAGCCCGATATCATCCGGGGCGCGGATGATGTCCGCCACAATATCGATGGCCCTGTGGTGGTGATTCCTTTTGAGACCAAAGCCGGGCCTTTCTATATCGAAGTGGCGCTCACTCATAAGCTGGAGCATGCCCGTATGCACCAGATGGCAGAATAGGCAGCGAAACTTCATGATTTCGTAGCCTGATCGCTGACTTTATCGCCTGATACCTGACTTTATCGCCTGATAACCGACAGTTTTCTCTGGCTCTGCCAACATTCTCTTACTGATCCTTCCTGAAACTTCCTCCGCCGCTTTTCCGGTTAATACCTGCCTGTTGCTTTTCCTGTTAATGCCCGACTATCTAATGCCGACAGTCGCGGTTGCTTCTTTTTCTTGCCTGCTGTGTGTTTTTTATGCAATATGACGATTCGTCAAAAATCGACGGATCGTCAAAAATGATTGTATTTTCAGCACTGGCGCAGAATCTCCGGCGCCTGCAACAGAACATATCGGGCAGCAAAAGCCCACGTAAGGGCCTGCGTAACGGTCTGGCCGCGGCGTTGAATGCGGTCTGTCCGCGGGCAGAACAACGTCCATGCCTGGTGATGGCCAGCGTATCGGATACGCCTGATGACACGGGAGGCAAGGCGCAGAATGCCGGGGATTCGCTGTTTGGCGCGCTGGGACGGCGGCTGAATGTGAGCTGTCCGGTACGTACCCGGCGAGAGCAGAAGCTGGCCGATCGTGAAGAGGAATTACTGGATCATGCTCAGCATCTGATAGAACAGGAAGGCTTCGCCAGTTTCACCATGGACAGCCTGGTGAAGGTGTGTGGCTATTCCAAAGGCACGCTTTATAACCATTTCAGCGGCAAGGAAGATTGTCTCGGTGCATTGTGTCTGCGCGGGCTGTCCGTGCTGGAGGGATTGTTTGAGCGGGCGATTGCTTTTAACGGCAATCACCGCGAAAAAATTCTCGCACTCAATGTGGGTTATCAGATTTACGGACAGTTGCAGCCAACCCTGGCGCTGGCATTGATTACCGTACGGACCCCGGCATTTTCAGAAAAAATTTCCGCCGCGCGCAGCGAGCGTATTCAGCAGATGGATATTGCGCTGACCTCCCGGGTGGATGAGGTGTTCCGCGCTGCCATGGCCGCGGGCGAATTAGCCGACGATATTCATGTGTCGGCACTTTCTTTTATGAGCTGGGCCCAGGCCTACGGTGGGGCGACTCTGTTGCACGCAGCTCAGGATCTGACTGCAGTTACGCGGGTAATCGGCAGCAATATTTCTTTAATCAGCTCCAATGTTTTGCTCGACGGCATGGGGTTCAGACCGCTGTCGAAAGACTGGGATTACCAGAACAGCTGGCAGCGCATCGAGCAGGAATGCTTCGCCGAAGAAGTGGCGTTGCTGAACAGTCAGTAGCTTTTTATTTTCAGCGGCAGGATTGCCGCCGGCAGCGAACGCTCATTCAGGGCGTTCAACCGATCAGCGCTTACACCCGGACAATACGAAAAAAATAACAGCAGGGAGACGCAGTATGAAGGCATTTTGGTATCAGTGGGTCATACACAGGCCGTGGCGCACAGCGCTGCTGTTGCTGGTAACTGCGGCGGTAGCTGCAGCCGGTGTGCAGAATCTGTATTTCCGCGGTGACTATAAAGTCTTTTTCGATAAAGATTTTCAACCGCTGCAGGACTTCGAGGAAATGCAGCGTATCTTCAATAAGAACGACAATATTTCAATTCTGGTCGTGCCCGAAAACGGCGATGTATTTCAGCCAAAAATGCTGCAGTTAATCGCAGAAATTACCGACGCAGGCTGGCAGACACCGTATTCCAGTCGGGTGGATTCCGTCACCAATTTCCAGCACACCTGGTCTGAATACGATGACATGATGGTGGAAGACCTGGTGCTGAATGCCGATGAGCTGTCCAGTGATTATCTGGCCCGTGTCAGCAGTGTCGCGATGACTGAGCCAACGCTTTATGGCGGACTGGTGGCCAAAGATGGCAGTGCTGCCATCGTCAATATTACCGTGCAGATTCCGGACAAGCCCAATAATACCGCGGAAGTGATTGAGGTTAAGGATTTCGTTAATTCTATGACCGCAGATCTGGCCCAGCGTTATCCGGATGTCAGCTTTTATCACACGGGTATTGTGCCGATGAATTACGCTTTCGCCACGGAAGGGCAGAAAGATATGAGCACCCTGGTGCCTGCCATGCTGGGGCTGATTGTATTGATGCTGGCAATACTATTACGCAGTGTGATGGCTATGCTGGCGACGGTTCTGGTGCTGGTTATCACCATCGCTGCGACGATGGGAACAGGGGGCTGGCTGGGTTATTTCTTATCGACAGGTACGATCAATGTGCCGATTGTGGTGATGACGCTGGCCGTTGCGGATTGCGTGCATCTGATTGCGTCCATGCAGTTTGCGATGCGTCAGGGTAGAAGCCAGAGCGATGCCCTGCGTCTCGCTCTCGATTTAAATCTAATGCCGATCTTTATTACCAGTGCGACCACTGCCATAGGCTTTATGACCCTGATGCTGTCTGAGTCACCTGTGCTGGCCGATTTCGGTGTGCTCAGTGCCATCGGCGTTATGCTGGCTTTTTTACTATCAGTGACCTTATTACCGGCGTTATTGGTGATTCTGCCATTGAAAGTAAAGCCGAGCGCGGATCATCAGGGCGGTATGGAAATGCTTGGCGATTGGGTCGTGCGCCGGCAAAAACCGTTGTTATTTTTATCCGGCGCACTGATGCTGCTGTTCGGCTCGCTGGTCACCCTGAATACCGTCAATGATGAAGCCACCAAATACTTCGCCAAAGGCACGTTCTTCCGCGATTCAGTGGACGCGCTGGAAGACCATGTGTCCGGTATGCAAACCATCGACTGGGCACTGTACAGCGGTGAGTCACAGGGCGTGAATGATCCGCAGTTTCTGCACACGCTGGCGGAGTTTTCGCAGTGGTTGCGTGCTCAGCCGGAAGTGGATCACGTTAATACGCTGGCCGATACCTTTAAACGCCTGAATAAAAACATGCATGGCGATG
>NZ_DJIO01000130.1:0-16908 GCF_002433655.1 Thalassolituus sp. UBA6592
TTTTACCGCCGGGGTAAAAGAAGTCCGCGCCTGGACGACCAAAGTGGGTGCGACCGCTCCCCGCGCTGCCGCAGCCATTCATACCGACTTTGAACGCGGCTTTATCCGTGCAGAAGTGGTCAGTTACGATGACTTCATCCAGTACAAAGGCGAGAACGGTGCCAAAGAAGCCGGTAAATGGCGCCTGGAAGGTAAAGAGTACATCGTCAAAGATGGCGACGTTATCCACTTCCGTTTCAACGTCTGATCTCAGACCCGCGTTACCGGAAAGCGCCCTTGTGGTGCTTTTTTTCATTCTGATGCAAGTCCCCCAACAGACTGTTGCAGTTTTACCAACAGTAAAACATTGATGTAGCGCAAGATAAGGAGCAGAATGAACATTCAGTCCGATACTTGATAACTATGGATAAGCGACAACAAATTCTTGCAGCAACCGCTGAACTGATTGCCGAACACGGCCTTCAGTCCTGCCCCATGTCTATGGTGGCCAAACACGCAGGTTGCGGCGCCGGAACGATTTACCGTTACTTCGAGACCAAAGAGGAACTCGTGCGCGAGCTTTTTGCCGAAGTGGCTGCTGATGTGGCTGAAGCCTGCCTTAAGGATTACGACAAAAACGCCGGTATTAAGCAGCGTTTCTTTGTTTACTGGGGCAATTTCTACCACTGGATGCGGGAAAACCCGCAAACACGCGCCCTGATGGAGCAACTGGGTTCATCACCGGCCATCTGTGAAAATCATCGGCAGGTTTCTCTGCAGTGCCTGCAGGGGCCGGTTCAGGAACTGCTGGAAGAAGGCCGCAAAGAGCAGCTGATTAAGAATTTGCCGGACGAAGTTCTGGCAACCATGACCCTTGGTGCGCTGATGACCATGTGCCGTAAACAGCACCTGACGCCAGGTACCTTTAAGACCGAAGTAAACGCTAACGACCTGATCACGCTGTGCTGGGATGCCATCAAGGCTTAAGCAACAGACGCAGTCCGGCGTTTTTATTTAAAAAAATACTGAATGAACATTCACTCATAACGAGGTGGGAAAGATGGCAACTGCAAAAAAAATCGACACTCTGTCTGCTGGTTACGCTGAACAACGTACCCAAACTGCTGGCGCCCAGGTTCACGCCAGCGGCAAAAAATCTTCAATTGCGTTTTACGAAGTGCTGACGCACCTGAGCCGTAACCGCAAAAACAGCCACCGTCACGCTTAAGTAACGGTGACTGGCATTGAGCTGACTGCCCGGCCGTTATCCGGGGCAGTGCAGGCTCAGTGAAAAACAGCATCCTCCCCGGTATCTGAGTCCGCGAACGCGGCCGGCAGTACACAGTGGCGGTTAATCACCAGCAGACTGTGATCGGGTATCTGCAGTTCATTATTTTTCATCAGGCTGTCCATCAGCACGCAGGTGGCGTCGATGGAATCTATGCCGACAATCACTGCCAGAGCGTAGCCAAAACTGGTGTTCAGGGCGACAAGGTCCCCTATTTCCAGCTCTTCACGTTCGGTAATGATGTCTTCTCCGGTTATCTCATCAGTTGGCCAGGGTGTTTTAAACCGCGCCAGCGCGACCAGCTGGACGATACCCTGAATCACGTTGTCACTTAAATCGACTTCAATGTCTTCCCCATCGTCAGCATCCATCAGACGATCAAGCAGATTCATAAACAGATCGGAATCTTCTTCGGACCAGCGAAGGTCCACGGGGTGAGTACTGCTGCGGTTAGAGCGGAAGCACACTTCGGTAGGAAACTCTGCTGACTCCTCTCCGGCCATACCAGCCGGCATCAGCAGGCTGACTGCTTCAAAGCCACTTTTATCCTGATCGCTGATGCGCCAGAACAGGGGTTGCATCTCTGCGTTCATGAGAATTCTCCGTATTAACCAAACAGGGTGGTACGTGTGTGACGACTGTCTGAGATTCCTCCTTTGCACTGAGCGTTCTACGATATATAGCAGGGCTATATGACGGACACAAGCACCCGCGGCTATCGCACGGGGCGCAGAGCGGACAAAGTGGAACCCGGGTTGAGATTCTCCGAAGAGCTCCCCAGAAGGGTTATTAAACGCGCCATATCATTCATTCGTGTCATTTTTTGATGTTAATATCCGGCATTATTAACAACAGAAACATAAATACAGGGGAAGTTCATGACTCCGTCGCTGAAAAAAGGGCTGCTGGCAGGATTGGGGATGCTGGCACTGAGTGGCTGCGCCAGCAAAGTTGTAAATTACGATGCGATTGCTCAGGAAGCCAAACGGGATGCAGCGATGGCAGATGAATCGGCGTCACGAACGATCCAGCACGCTCAGTCGAAACTGGAACTGGGTCGCAGCGAAAATCTGTCCTACTACGCTCCGCGCCATCTGGCAGAAGCGGAAAAGAGCCTGCTGAAGGCGCAGGACATGCTGACCAGTGGCAAATCCGATGGTGAAGTCAAAACCGTTGCCATGACGTCGTTAAAAACCCTGGAAGCAGGCCTTGCGGTAAAAAAAGACATCCTGCGCCAGCTGAAGCCGTCTTATGACCACCTGCAGGTGCTCAAAGACATCAAGGCTGACCAGTACTTCCCGACGGATTTTGCCGACGTGGAAGAATCCCTGACCGGGGTTATGAGCCTGATGGAAGACCAGCAGACACTGAAAGCAGAGAGCGGGCAGAAAGCCCTGCTGGCCCGTATGCACCAGGTTGAAGTGAACACCATCGAATACATTCAGCTGAAACCGGTCAAAGACCTGCTCACCCGGGTTAAAAACAAAGGCGGTGCCGATGTAGCGCCCATCAGCTGGGAAACTGCACAGAAATCCCTGCTGGAAGCCCAGGCGCTGATCAGCAAAACACCGCGTGCCAAAGGCGCAATCGCCCGCGTCACAGTAGAGGCGACCAAAGCCGCGCAGCATGCGGAAGTAATCACCGACCTCACCAACCAGATTCTCGATGCCGGTAAAGACGATGCCGAAGCCATCTCGCTGAAGATGGAACGCTGGCTGTACCGCATCAGCACGGCTCTCAAGCATGAAGACATCCGCCACCTGCCACTGGATCAGCAGGCCAGCGAATACGCCAAATCCGTGGAAGAACTGATGCGCAGCAAGTAAGGCACAGCCAGAGACTGCAGACATGAAAAAGCCCGGCATTGCCGGGCTTTCTGTTTCCGCTCAGAAGTAGGTTCCCCTGGCTTCAGTCTTCTTCCGGACGTGGTGGCAGAAAAGAGCGCGGAAAGTGGCTGACGTTGGATTTCAGCTCCGGCTCCGGCAGATCAGACACTTTGGGCGTACCGACTGCTTCCACCTCATCAATGCGGATGACTGTGTGCATAGGAATAAAAGTGCGTTTCACCCCGGCAAAGGTTGCCTTCAGTTTTTCTTCGCCCGGATCCACCACCAGATTGGATTTTTCACCAAAAATCAGTTCTTCCAGCTCAACAAAACCGTACAGATCGCTCTGGTAGAGGTACCGTGCGTAGATCTCACACACCTCCGCCTGCTGCTGATAAACGATTCGGTAAATTGGTTCGGGTTTGTCTTTGCTGCTCATCTTTCCGCAATCACATACATAAAAGGGGGCGAATTATAGCACGACAAACCGGCTGAATACTGGCGAGAAAGTAAGCAGAAGCAGTATAATGCCGCCCCTTTTGAATCCGGCGGACAGTAAGCCCTTTATGACTGATCAGGTAAAGAAACTCTACATCAAAACCCACGGTTGCCAGATGAACGAGTACGACTCGTCGCGTATGGCGGACATGCTGGGCGAGAGTCATAAAATGGAGATCACGGATAACCCGGAAGAAGCCGACGTTATCCTGCTGAACACCTGCTCCATCCGTGAAAAAGCGCAGGAAAAGGTGTTCCATGAACTGGGGCGCTGGAAGCCTCTGAAAGCCAAGAACCCGAATCTGAAGATCGGCGTTGGTGGCTGTGTTGCCTCTCAGGAAGGCGATGCCATCATCAAGCGCGCGCCGTTTGTCGATATGGTATTTGGTCCGCAGACCCTGCACCGCCTGCCGGATATGGTGGATAAGTCCGCTAACGCCATTCAGGTGGTGGATGTCACCTTCCCGGAAATCGAAAAGTTCGACCACCTGCCAGCGCCAAAAGTGGAAGGCTGCAGTGCCTTTGTTTCCATTATGGAAGGCTGCTCCAAGTACTGTACCTTCTGCGTTGTACCTTACACCCGTGGTGAAGAAGTCAGCCGTCCGCTGGCCGATGTACTGAAAGAAGTGCAGAGTCTGGCCGATCAGGGCGTGCGTGAAGTGAACCTGCTGGGTCAGAACGTGAATGCTTATCGCGGTGCCACCTCAGATGGCGACATTGCAGATCTGGCTGAACTGATTACCGAAGTAGCCGACATCGACGGTATCGACCGTATCCGCTTTACCACCTCGCATCCGCTGGAGTTCAGTGACAGCCTGATCGATGTGTACGCTCAGGTACCAGAGCTGGTCAGCCATCTGCACCTGCCGGTACAGAGCGGCTCCAACCGCATTCTGTCCGCCATGAAACGCGGCCACGAAATCGATATGTACATCGACAAGATTGAACGCATCCGCAAACTGCGCCCAGATATTTCGATTTCCTCTGATTTTATTGTCGGCTTCCCGGGTGAAACCGACGAAGATTTCGAAGACACCATGAATCTGATCAACCAGATCGGTTTTGACGTGTCCTTCAGCTTTATTTACAGCCCACGTCCTGGCACGCCGGCTTCCGCGCTGGAAGACGACACCCCGGAAGAAGTGAAGAAGCAGCGTCTGCAGATCCTTCAGGCACGTATCGTGCAGCATGCGCAACAGATCAGCCGCCGCATGGTGGGCCGTGAAGAAACCATTCTGGTTACCGGTGTTTCTCGTAAAGATCCCGGCGAACTGCAGGGCCGTACTGAGAACAACCGGGTGGTAAACTTCAAAGCCGATGATCACGGCCTGATTGGTAAATTCGTTAAGGTGCGTATTGAAGATGCGTATCCGAACAGTCTCAGAGGCCTGCTGCTGAACCCCGAACTGGCCTACTGAAACGGGTAAAACATATACGGGCAGACAGCCCAACGGAGTGTCTTTTTGACCGACGAACAGAAAACCGAACAAACCACAGCGACACACAGCCACAGCTTTACCCTGGAGCCGGACGATGCACAGCGTCTGGCCAACCTCTGTGGCCATTTCGACAGCCACATCGAACAGATTGCCGATTATTATCAGCTGACCATTTTCAACCGCGGTGCCAAATTCACCGTGGAAGGCAATCTCAAACTCGGTGAACGTGCGGCCCATCTGATTCAGCGCCTGTACCGTGAAACCGGTAACGGCACCCTGATCACACCGGATCTGATTCACCTGTTTCTGCAGGAAGAAGGCTCCGAGGATGCCGCCGGCGGCAAAAAACACGATTACGATTCGCGTGCCATCAAAACCCCGGGCGGTACCTTCAAACCGCGTGGCCCGCATCAGCTGGAATACCTGCAGCGCGTACGTGAATTCGATATCAACTTTGGTGTCGGCCCAGCCGGTACCGGTAAAACCTTCCTTGCCGTAGCAGCGGCGGTTGAAGCCCTGCAGCGTGACGAAGTAAAACGCATTCTGCTGGTGCGTCCGGCGGTCGAAGCCGGTGAAAAACTGGGCTTCCTGCCCGGCGACCTGGCACAAAAAATCGATCCTTATCTGCGCCCGCTGTACGACGCCCTGTATGAAATGCTCGGCTTTGAACAGGTTGGCCGCCTGATTGAACGCAACGTTATCGAAATTGCACCGCTGGCCTACATGCGTGGCCGTACTCTGAGCCACTCGTTCGTGATTCTGGACGAGTCCCAGAACACCACCAAAGAGCAGATGAAGATGTTCCTCACCCGGGTTGGTTTCGGCTCCAAAGCCGTGATCACAGGTGACGTTACTCAGGTCGACCTGCCCCGCGGCGTGTATTCCGGCCTGAAGCACGGTCTGGAAGTGCTGGATGGTGTTCCGGGTATCGGTGTCACCCGCTTTAACAATGCCGACGTGGTGCGCCACCCACTGGTGCAGCGCATTGTCGATGCCTACGACAAATTCGATGAAAAAGAGCAGAAGCAGCAGGAAGAGCGCAAAGCTGCCATGCTGACTGCCCGCAACCGCGATGCCGACGATGAGGATGCTGCATCATGAATCTGATGCTGGATGTCCAGCTGGCCGAAGAGCTTGATGATTTCGCTGACTTTCTGCCGTCTGAAGAGCAGCTGCAGCAATGGGCGGAAGCCGCCCTCGCCGGCCGCACAGAGTTTGAAGAACCGGAGATGACCATCCGTCTGGTCGCCCCGGAAGAGAGTCAGGAGCTGAACAGTGAATACCGTGGCAAGGACAAACCCACCAACGTGCTGTCTTTTCCCTTCGAAGCTCCGCCTGAAGTACCGCTGGAACTGCTGGGTGATCTGATCATCTGTGCGGCGGTGGTACAGCAGGAAGCCATTGAACAGGATAAAACCACTGACGCTCACTGGGCCCACATGGTTGTGCACGGCTGCTTGCATTTGCTCGGGTACGACCATATAAAGGACGATGAAGCTGAAATAATGGAAGACCTCGAGCGGCAGATTCTTGCTTCTCTGGGATACCCGGATCCATACCTGGATGAGGAAAAATGAGCGAAGACCGATCGGGCCAGCACAAAACCTGGCTGGAAAGATTGACTGACCTGTTCTCTGACGACCCGCAAAGCCGTCAGGACATCAAAATCATATTACGGGAAGCTGCCGAACGAGCCATCGTCGACAGCGATACCCTCAACATTCTGGAAGGTGCCCTGCAGGTATCAGAAATGCAGGTACGGGATATTATGATCCCCCGCTCCCAGATGACGTCGATCCATATCGACGAACCCCTGAAAGATTATCTCCCCAAGATTATCGATTCTGCTCACTCGCGCTTCCCGGTGATGGGGGAAGGCCCGGATGAGGTTATTGGCATTATGCTGGCCAAAGACCTGCTGCCATTAATTCTTAACGATGATCGTGAACAATTCACACTGAAAGAAATCCTGCGTCCGACCACTTTTGTGCCGGAAAGCAAACGCCTGAATGTGTTGCTGCGGGAGTTCCGCGCCACCCGTAACCATATGGCGATTGTGGTGGATGAATTCGGCAGTGTCGCTGGTCTGGTAACCATCGAAGACGTGCTCGAGCAGATCGTCGGTGAAATCGAAGACGAACACGATTACGACGAAGAAGACAGCATGATCAAGGAAGTGGAAGACGGCATCATCATGGTGAAAGCCCTGACGCCGATCGAAGACTTCAATGAGCACTTTGATGCCGGTTTCCCGAGTGATGAATTCGATACCATCGGCGGTATTGTTATCCACCACTTTGGCCGCGTGCCGGAATGCAACGAGCATATCCGCATCGATAACTGGCAGTTCAAAGTGGTCAACGGTACCAGCCGTCAGATTAATCTGCTGGAAGTTACCGCCACAGAGTAACAATCAACACTTTGACAGGGTGAGCCTTCGCCGCGTCGCCTGACGGAATCTGACATGACATTCTGGATGCCCATCCTGCAACTGATTGCCGGTGCCGCCTTTCCGCTGGCATTGGCGCCTTTCTTTTATTGGCCGGTGGGCCTGATCAGCCTGCTGATCTTTGCCCACGGTCAGTTTACCACCCAGTCATCCCGCAGTGCTTTCTGGCGTTGCTGGCTATACAGCTTCGGCATGTTCAGTGTCGGCATCTCCTGGGTTTACGTCAGCATCCATGATCATGGCGGTACGCCGGCGTTTCTGGCGATCCCGATGGTCGGCATTTTCGCCGCCTTCCTCGCCTTCTTCCCGGCCATGGTTTTCAGCCTGCGCTATGCCCTGTTCGGTCAGCACCATGCCTGGCTGACGATCCCCGTGTTCTGGTTTCTGCAGGAGTGGCTGCGCAGCTGGTTCCTTACCGGCTTCCCCTGGCTGTTCGCCGGTGATGGTCACCTGTTCAGCTGGCTATCTGGCTGGGCACCTGTCATCGGCAGCTATGGCATCTCGGTCATTCTGCTGCTTACGGTCACCAGTGTATGGATGCTGATCAGCAGCCGTAAACCCAAATGGCTGCTGATGTTACTGCTGTGGCCTGTTGGTCTGGCCCTGCAATCCTTTGACTGGACCACCCCGGTCGGAGAGATGAAAGTAGCCGCAGTTCAGGGCAACATTCCTCAGGATGACAAATGGAAACGGGAAATGATCAGCCCGACCATTAATGCCTATTACCAGCAGACCAGTGACCACTGGGATGCCGATCTGATTCTGTGGCCGGAAACCGCCATGACACTGCTGTATGATCAGTTTCAGCCCTATCAGGAAGAACTGCAGGCGGAAGCACTGGGCACACATACCACCATCATTACCGGCATTCCCTATCGCCATCCGCGCGGCAGCGAGCTGGCCGGTAAATTCCACAACAGCGTGATTGCTTTTGGTTATGGCCAGGGCATATACCACAAACAGCGCCTGGTTCCCTTTGGTGAATACGTGCCACTGGAAGATCTGATCCGCGGCCTGATCCCTTTCTTTGATCTGGATATGTCGAGCTTTCTGGCGGGCAAACCTGATCAGCAATTATTGAAAGTGGGCAAAAAAACTGCTGAGGACGAGCAGCTCTATCTGGTCGCTCCTTACATCTGCTATGAAATTGCTTACCCGCAATTAGTCACCAGCATGGCCAAAAATGCTGACCTGTTAGTCACCGTCAGCAACGATGCCTGGTTTGGTGATTCTCTCGGGCCAAAGCAGCATATGGCACTGGCACAGATGCGTGCGCTGGAAACCGGCCGCTATATACTGCGCGCCACCAATACCGGTATCACCGCTCTGGTGGATAATAAAGGCAATATCCTCTCGCGCCTGCCCTATGAACAGCGTGCGACCCTGACCGGTACAGCACAGATGCGCGAGGGCAGCACGCCGTATATGCTAGTGAATTTATGGCCGTTATACGCGCTGACTTTACTGGCCTTTGTACTCGCCGGCCTGAAAAAATACCGCTCACGGAATCACCTCTATGGCTAAATTACTGTTCCGCCTGAATCAGGTCGAAGATGACGAAGCCGACGATGTGCGCGCCTTACTGGACGAAGCAGGGCTCGAGTATTACGAAACCAATGCCGGTCGCTGGCGCGTATCGGTAGCAGCCATCTGGCTGCGCCACGACGATGATTATGAGCAGGCCCGGGCCATGCTTGATGATTATCAGCAACAGCGCAGCGAGCGCCTGCAGGAAGAATATCGCCAACTGGAAGAAAACGGTGAGCAGGAAACTTTTTTGCAGCGCGCCCGGGAGCGCCCGGCCGATCTGATTCTGGTGATTCTGTCGGTGGTGATTGTGATTGGTCTGATGGTGTGGCCATTTCTCAATTTTGCCCGGGATTAAGCCCGGCGGCGCCCGCTAACGAAAACGCTCGAAAACACTAAAGACGGGAAACGCTGAAGAAGAGAAATTCAGGGAAGTGCAGGTGTTCAGCAGAGAGCACCTGCAGATTGGCCATCCGCTCAGTGCGTTTTAGCTCAGCGCTTTTATAACAGCCTCAATGATAGGCTGATTGGCCTCAGGAAATTCAAAATCCTGCAACCGGGTAAAAGATACCCAGCGGGCCTCCTGCCCTTCCGCACCGTGGGCGGTAATTGCATCATTCATATTGGTATGAACCCAGCAAACGTCCAGCAGTACGCTTTTATCAGGATAATTGAACGGAATTTCCATCAGTGGGCTGATCTGATCTTCCGTGACTTTTAACGCCACTTCTTCATCCAGCTCACGCACCAGAGCCGCCGCAGTACTTTCACCTGCTTCAACTTTGCCGCCGGGGAATTCCCATTTGCCACCCTGATGTTTGTCATCGGGGCGGCGGGCAATCAGTATGTCGCTGTCATTAACCACGATGACAGCGACGGCTACGTGCACAACCTTCATAACTCAGAAGCGACCATCAGGAACGGTAATCAGCATTGATCGTAACGTATTCGTGCGACAGGTCTGTGGTCCACAGCTGTTCCGTCACATCACCACGTCCTAACTGAATACGGATAGTGAATTCGCTCTGTTTGAAAATCGCAGCACCGGCAGCTTCGGTGTAAGAATCACAACGGCCACCGTCTTCAACGATCTGCACGTCTTCCAGATAAATCTGCACTTTATCCAGGTCAAAATTCTGTACACCACTGCGGCCAACCGCTGCCAGAATTCGGCCCCAGTTAGCATCGGAAGCAAACATCGCAGTTTTCACCAGAGGTGAGTGAGCCACGGTATAAGCCACATCAAGCGCTTCTTTCTGTGCTGCTGCACTTTCCACACGGATAGTAACGAACTTGGTCGCACCTTCACCGTCACGGACAATGGCCTGAGCCAGAATCTGGAAGGCTTCTTTCAGCAGCGCAAACACCTGCTGACCTTCCGCTGACGCTGCATCCGTAATCATCACGCCGGATTTACCGGTCGCCATCAGCATGCAGGAATCGTTAGTGGAAGTATCGCCATCAATGGTAATGCGATTGAATGAGCAGTCCGCCAGCTCTTTACACCAGGCCTGCAGCACATCAGCTGCCACACCGGCGTCAGTAGCGATAAAGCCAAGCATGGTCGCCATGTTCGGCATAATCATACCGGCACCTTTGGAAATACCGGTGACCGTTACCGTGCTGCCAGCGATATCAGCCTGCTTGCTGAAACCTTTTGGCAGCGTGTCTGTGGTCATAATGCCTTTTGCAGCACGGGCCCAGTTATCTGCACTGAGGTTTTCCAGCGCTGCAGGAATACCACGTTCAAACGCCGGCATATTCAGCGGCTCACCGATAACGCCGGTTGAAAATGGCAGTACCGAATCAGCAGCGCAACTGCCTTTTTCAGCCATCAGTTCACAGCTCTTAACCGCATTGCCATAACCGGATTTACCGGTACCGGCGTTGGCATTACCGGTATTAATCAGCAGGTAGCGCGGCTGCGCAGAAGCGGAGAGATGCTGTTTACAGATCTGTACCGGCGCTGCACAGAAGGCGTTGGTGGTAAAAACACCCGCCACGTTGGTGCCTTCCGCCAGCTCGATAACAACCATATCGTCACGATTAGCGTAACGCACATGCGACTGAGCGACGCCCAGCCGCACACCATCAACTGCTTTAAAGTCTTCAAAAACTGTAAAGTTAACGGCCATTTTCTTCTGCTACCTCAGGAAAGCTTGCCATGGCAATGCTTGTATTTTTTACCTGAACCACACGGACATGGTTCGTTACGGCCTACCTTGCGTTCATCACGGACAAAAGGTTCTGCCTGATCATCTGTCTCTGCACCTTCAGGTGCTTCACCAGCCATAGACTCAGCGGCTTCATGCTGATACTGGGCGCGCTCAGCCTGTGCTTCTGCGGCTGCACGACGCTGTTCTTCCATTTCACGGACTTCTTCTTCCTGACGCACTTTCACGTGGGACAGTACGCGGATGGTTTCACGTTTGATATTGCCCAGCAAAGCTTCGAACAGGCCAAAGGATTCGCGCTTGTATTCCTGTTTCGGGTTCTTCTGACCATAGCCGCGCAGGTGAATACCCTGACGCAGGTGATCCATAGTGGCCAGGTGCTCTTTCCACAGGTTGTCGAGTACCTGCAGCATAATCTGCTTTTCAAACATACGCAGGGCTTTGCTGCCCGCTGCGGCTTCTTTCTCTTCGTAGGCTTTCTGAATCTCTTCCAGAATACGCTCACGCAGAGTTTCTTCGTACAGTTTGTCTTCGTTATCCAGCCATTGCTGAACCGGCAGTTCGATATCAAATTCGGCTTTCAGGTGTTTCTCAAGACCTTCAACATCCCACTGCTCGACAAGGCTCTGTGGTGGAATAAAGTCATCAATGGCTTCGTTCACCACGTCAGCACGGATAGCAGTAATGGTTTCAGAAATATCCTCTTTCGCCATCAGCTCATTACGCTGGCCGTAAACCGCACGACGCTGATCGTTGGCAACGTCATCGTATTCCAGCAACTGCTTACGGATATCGAAGTTACGGCCTTCCACTTTACGCTGTGCTTTTTCGACAGCGTTAGTCACCATGCGGTGCTCGATGGATTCGCCATCTTTCATACCCATTGCCTGCATCATGCTGCGCATACGCTCAGACATAAAGATGCGCATCAGGTTGTCTTCCAGCGACAGGAAGAAACGGGTAGAACCCGGGTCACCCTGACGACCGGCACGACCACGCAGCTGGTTATCGATACGGCGGGATTCATGACGCTCGGTACCGATGATATGCAGACCACCGTTTTCCAGTACCTGATCATGGCGCTTCTGCCAGTCTGCCTTAATCGCGGCAATCTGTTCTTCAGACGGATCTTCCAGAGCAGCCACTTCGGCTTCCCAGTTACCGCCCAGCATAATGTCGGTACCACGACCGGCCATGTTGGTGGCGATGGTCACAGCAGCGGGGCGACCTGCGTCAGCAATAATCTGTGCTTCGCGGGCGTTCTCTTTGGCGTTCAGTACGTTGTGCTGAACCTTAGCTTTGGTCAGCTGCTGCGACAGATACTCAGATGCTTCAATAGAAGCAGTACCCACCAGCACCGGACGCTGTTGCGCAGTTACTTCGCGGATTTCTTCGATGACCGCGTCATATTTTTCTTTCTGAGTGGCATAGATCACATCGTTGTAATCGATACGGCGTACCTGTTTGTTGGTCGGGATAACCACAACATCCAGGTTATAGATCTGCATAAACTCGAACGCTTCGGTATCCGCAGTACCTGTCATACCGCCCAGCTTTTCATACAGACGGAAATAGTTCTGGAAGGTGGTCGAGGCCAGTGTCTGACTCTCTGCCTGAATCTGAACGCCTTCTTTGGCTTCCACCGCCTGATGCAGACCTTCACTCCAGCGACGACCCGGCATGGTACGGCCGGTGTGTTCGTCAACGATCACGATCTGCCCATTCTGCACGATGTAATCGACGTTTTTCTGGTACACAGCGTGAGCTTTCAGAGCCGCGTGCACGTGGTGCAGCAGATTCAGGTTAGTCGGTGAGTACAGACTTTCGCCTTCCTTCAGAATACCGGCTTCAGTCAGCAGCTGCTCAACAAATTCGTGACCTTCTTCGGTCAGTTCAATGGAGCGCTGTTTTTCGTCAACAACAAAGTGGCCGGTTGCGCCACCCTGACCGCCGTCGATGGCTTCGCCCTGCTCCAGCTTGGGTACCAGCAGGTTAATCGCGCGGTACATTTCCGAGCTGTCTTCCGCCGGGCCAGAGATAATCAGTGGTGTACGGGCTTCATCGATCAGAATGGAGTCCACCTCGTCGACGATGGCGAAGTACAGGTCACGCTGCACTTTGTCTTCGATCGAGAACGCCATATTGTCACGCAGGTAATCAAAACCGAATTCGTTGTTGGTACCGTAAACGATGTCAGCGGCGTAGGCTTCACGCTTCTCGACATTGTTCATGCCCGGTACCACGATACCGACGGTAAGACCCAGAAACTCATATAAAGGACGCATCCAGTTGGCATCACGGCGTGCCAGGTAATCGTTCACCGTCACCACGTGCACGCTCTTACCGGTCAGTGCGTTCAGATAGGTCGGCAGAGTACCCACCAGAGTTTTACCTTCACCGGTACGCATCTCAGAAATACGGCCTTCGTGCAGAGCGATACCACCGATCATCTGTACATCGAAGTGGCGCATGCCCATCACCCGGACACTGGCTTCACGGCATACGGCAAAAGCTTCAGGGAGGATGCTGTCGAGGGATTCTCCCCCTTCTATACGCTGACGGAACTCATCACTTTTGGCTTTCAGCTGATCATCGCTGAGTGCCTTAATGTCTTCTTCCTGAGTATTAATACGGGCGACGATTTTGCCCATGCGTTTCAGTTCGCGGCTGTTCTTACTGCCAAAAATCTTTCGAAAGAGTTTACCAATCATGGTTTTATCATTATCCGGGACAAATAGAGGGCTCTGGGCCAAAGTGCTAAAGGCTACTTATAACCCAGAATGATGACAAGCGTGTTGAATAGAAAGATTATCGCGGTTTGCGATGAATATACGCGGCAGGATCGACCGTACGGCCGTTTTTGTAGACTTCAAAATGCACGTGAGGGCCGGTCGAACGACCTGTGCTGCCCATCAATGCTACGACATCGCCTTTACGCACGACGTCACCAACAGCGACTTCAATCTCTTTACAGTGGGCATAACGGGTTTTGTAACCGTTACCATGATTGATTTCCACCAGGTTGCCATAGCCGTAGCGCGGGCCAGACCAGGTAACGACACCGGATGCCACGGCGACAATATCTGCGCCCATTTTACCGGCGAAATCGACCCCGGCATGCCAGGCCAGACGTCCGGTGAAAGGATCGGTACGCTTACCGTAACGGGAGGACATCCAGCCTTTGGTGATCGGACGACCAGCCACAAAGGTATCGTCGTTAAGCTTGTTAGCGGACATCAGGTCGTCCAGCACTTCAAGCTGCTGCTCACGGCTGTCGATGCGTTCGGCCAGCTCGTTCAGCACTTCTTTGATCTCTGGTGAACGGTAGGCTTCACCCAGAGTACCGGCAGGGCCACCAACGGCAGGCTCTACGCTGAAATCGAATTCTTCGGAGTTTAATGCTGAGATATCAACAAGGCGCTCACCCAGAGCATCAAGGCGCAGCAGTTTTGCCTGCAGATCTGCAAGGCGGAGAGTCAGTGCTTCCAGCTCCTGATCCGTCTGACGGCGGATCTGCTGCAGCTCCTGCTTTTGCATACTGAGATCGCGTTCCCATGCCTTGGCGGCATTGGGGTCAAGAATACCTTCATCAGCGAGACGCTCTGCCAGCCAGAAGCCGGTGGCGCCCATGGCAAACGGCAGAACCAACAGGAAACCGAACATCATGGTGCGCGCTGACGCCCCCAAGGTGTAGGTCCTGGACTCCCCGTGTTTTCTGCCAACAATGATGATATTCATACGCTTACACTTCCCGGTGGGCTTCCGCCACTCCGTACTTCATCGGCAGTTATAACCTGACTGCCAATAAAAAACAAAGGCCATAATGGAATTATGGCCTTCATTGGGGGATACACCAAAACTATCTTGTATCAAAAAGTTAACCGGCTGCGGCTGGTCGGATGTAGGAAATTGGTGCGGTTTCTTCCGGAAACTCGACAAATTCCCAGGCATCTTCCTGAGCAAACAGCTCTCGCAGGAGCTTATTGTTCAGGCCGTGGCCGGATTTGTAGCCGATGTATTCGCCAATCAGACTGTGGCCAAGCAGGTACAGGTCACCGACAGCGTCGAGGATCTTGTGCTTAACGAACTCGTCTTCATAACGCAGACCGTCTTCGTTCAGAACACGGTATTCATCAACCACGATGGCGTTTTTCACACTGCCGCCCAGAGCCAGATTCTTGGAACGCATGTATTCCAGGTCTTTTGTGAAGCCGAAGGTACGGGCGCGGCTGACTTCTTTAACATAAGACGTGGAAGAAAAATCCAGACTGGCTTTCTGAACGCTCTGTTTGAGTACCGGATGGTCAAAATCAATCTCAAAACTGACTTTGAAACCTTCGTAAGGAACAAAAGAAGCGATTTTGTCGCCTTCTTTCACTTCTACTTTACGTTTGATACGGATAAAGCGCTTCGGAGCCCCCTGCTCGGCAATACCGGCAGACTGCAGCAGGAATACAAACGGACCAGAACTGCCGTCCATAATAGGTACTTCCTGCGCGCTGAGCTCAACGATCGCATTATCAATGCCCAGACCAGCCATAGCTGACAGCAGGTGCTCAACGGTATCAACCCGTGCATGATCCTTAACCAGAGTGGTAGACAGGGTAGTCTCACCAACGCTGTCTGCATGCGCAGGAATATCCACAACCGGATCAAGATCCGTACGACGGAAGACAATCCCGGTATTTACAGGTGCAGGCTTCAGTGTGAGATATACCTTCTCACCTGAATGGAGGCCAACCCCGGTAGCGCGGATTGTATTTTTAAGCGTACGTTGTGGAATCATTTAGCAAACCTGACAATTCTGTGCAATTTATATACAAATTTAACCGGCAGCATTATATCAGCATTTAAGCAATGCGCCAGAGCGCACTGCTTAATCTGCCTGACGACGAAGGAAAGCCGGGATATCCAGGTAGTCCATATCCGGACGATCTGCGACATCGACTTTCTTAGCGGCGTTTCCTGACTGACGGGATACCGTTGGACGATCCAGCTGACTGTAGTCAGTGGTGCCATCTGCTTTACGTGCAGTGTTATCGACCACTTTCGTTGGCTTTGGTTCCTCAACCTCTTCCGCACGGCCGAGACCTGTGGCCACAACAGTGACGCGCAGTTCATCGGACAGCTCAGGGTCGATAACAGTACCAACAACAACGGTGGCGTTATCAGAAGCAAACTCTTCTACCACGCTGCCGACTTCGCTGAATTCACCCAGAGACAGATCGAAACCTGCGGTGACGTTCACCAGGATGCCGCGGGCACCACGGAAATCGACATCTTCCAGCAGCGGGCTGCCAATGGCACGCTCAGCGGCTTCACGGGCGCGGTTGTCACCACTGGCTGAACCGGTACCCATCATTGCCTGACCCATTTCAGACATAACAGTGCGTACGTCGGCAAAGTCGACGTTGATCATACCCGGACGGGTAATCAGATCTGCAATGCCCTGAACCGCACCCAGCAACACGTTGTTAGCTTCTTTAAAAGCATCTAACAGAGAAGTGTTTTTGCCAAGTACAGAGAGTAACTTTTCGTTTGGAATTGTAATCAGCGAGTCGACGTGCTCAGCCAGTTGCTTCAGACCGGTGTCAGCCGCTGCCATACGTTTTTTACCTTCAAACGGAAATGGCTTGGTCACAACCGCAACAGTCAGAATACCGAGTTCTTTTGCAACTTCGGCAACTACTGGTGCACCACCAGTACCTGTACCACCACCCATACCGGC
>NZ_DJIO01000130.1:17213-43705 GCF_002433655.1 Thalassolituus sp. UBA6592
CCAGTACCTGTACCACCACCCATACCGGCGGTGATAAATACCATATCGGCACCTTTCAGAGATTCTGCAATGCGCTCACGATCTTCCAGAGCAGCCTGACGGCCGACTTCCGGATTCGCACCAGCACCCAATCCTTTGGTGAGACCTGTACCCAGTTGCAGAATAGAACGTGAAGTCACATTCCGCAGTGCCTGTGAATCGGTGTTGGCACAGATAAAATCAACACCTTCGATGTTGTTATCCACCATGTGCTGAACGGCGTTACCGCCACCACCACCTACACCTACAACTTTAATGACTGCCGTTTGTTGCAGGTCATCTGCCAATTCAAACATATCCCCATCTCTATGCTGAGACATAGCGTATCTCCTTAGCCGCGCGCTAGTGATATTTAATATTAAAAATTGCCTTTAATCCAATCTTTTATCCGCGAAAAAACTCCGTCATTTCGCTCTTCGACCGGACCATTTTTTGATTTATTTAACTGCTGTTTTGCTGCGTACAGCAAAAGCCCCACAGAAGTCGAATAAATCGGGTTATTGATCACGTCTGTCAGTCCGGAAACCCCCTGGGGTTTAGCCAGACGAACCGGCATATGAAAGATTTCTTCTGCCAGTTCTGTAACACCTTCCATCTTCGCTGTACCACCGGTCAGAACGATGCCGGCAGCGACCATATCTTCAAAGCCACTGCGACGTAATTCTGACTGAATCAGCGTAAAAAGTTCGTCATATCTTGGCTCAACGACCTCAGCCAATGCCTGACGTGATAAATCTCTTGGCGCACGATCACCAACACTTGGCACCTTGATGGTTTCGTCCGCTTTTGCCATCTGCGTCAATGCGCAGGCGTATTTAATTTTGATCTTTTCCGCATGCTGGGTCGGCGTACGTAATGCCATGGCAATATCGTTAGTAACCTGATCACCGGCAATCGGAATAACCGCGGTATAACGGATCGCGCCTTCAGTGAAAATAGCGATATCGGTTGTACCGCCACCGATGTCGACCAGACAGACGCCCAACTCCCGTTCGTCATCGGTTAAAACCGCATAACTGGATGCCAGCTGCTCAAGAATAATGGCATCAGTCTGCAGCCCACAGCGCTGCACGCAACGCTCAATATTCTGTGCTGCATTGACGGCACCGGTAACCAGATGCACTTTTGCTTCCAGACGCACACCGGACATACCTACCGGCTCTTTTATGCCTTCCTGATTGTCTACCACATATTCCTGCGGCAACACATGCAGAATGCGCTGATCCTGAGGAATCGCGACTGCCTGCGCAGCATCAATAACCCGGTCGATATCCATCTGCGTAACTTCACGGTCACGCACTGCCACAATGCCGTGGGAATTCATGGAATGAATATGACTTCCGGCAATGCCGGCGAACACGGAATGGATGGTACAGCCAGCCATCAGCTCAGCTTCTTCAACTGCACGTTTGATCGACTGCACAGTCGATTCAATGTTGACCACAACACCCTTTTTCAGACCACGGCTCGGATGTGATCCAAGACCCACGATCTCAATATTACCGTCACCATCTACTTCACCAACGATGGCAACAATTTTGGATGTTCCGATATCCAGGCCTACCAACATATTTTTTTGTGGCACCTGACTCATTACCCCATCTCCTGCGTTGAACGCCAGCGCACCGCGGCGCCTTTTCCGTAACGTAAATCCAGACTTTCAACTGCATCCGCCGGCAAATCTGCCAGCAAACGACCAAGCCGCTGCAGCCTCTCTTCAAAATACTGTCGTCCAAGATTTACCTGCCATCCATTGGACAGACTCAGACTGACGGATCCCACCTTGTTAACTGTCAGCATATTGATTGCCAGTTCCTTCTGCTTAAGGCTCTGCTGAACGCGGCGAAAATATCTGACTGCCGTTTCCGCCTGGCCTTCATCACCATTTATTCTTGCCAGCCCCTCAGTGTTGTAACCCTGAGGAATTTCACTCAGTTCACCACTGATACTCAGCAGCTTTTTATCATTCATCACTGCCATGGGCAGATCTTCTGCAATCATCACCTGCAGAGTACCTGGCCATTGTTTACGCACCATCACCTGCTTTATCAGCGGCAGCGCATCCAGCTGTTTATACACAGCCTGTGGATCAAGCGAAAAAAAACTCTCGTTTTTTACCCAGGCCAACTGTTTGGCCAGCTCATTGGCATCCCACACAGACAAACGGCCATTCACTTCAATCTCCTGAATCGGCCAGCTCTGATACGCCCATTTACCACCGGCGATGACGACCACTGTAAACAGCACCGCACCGACCCAATGCCACGGAATCGACGGCAGCTGAATATTCCACTCCCGTTTTTCCTTTACCTTAAGCGGTGTGGCACCACGGGGCACATCGGCATGTTTAGCCACGCGAACGCCCCTGCGCTTCCAGTAACAGCTTTTCAACTAACTGCGGAAATTCCATCCCAACGGCTTTCGCAGCCATCGGCACCAGGCTGTGGTCTGTCATGCCCGGTGCAGTATTCGCTTCCAGCAGCCAGAAACTGCCATCGCTGTCCTGCATCACATCAATACGACCCCACCCCTGACAACCCAGCACATCAAAGGCGCGCAACGCCAGCTGTTGCAGTTCAGCCTCTTTTTCTTCACTCAGACCACAAGGCAGCAGATACTGTGTATCGTTGGCTTTGTACTTGGCATCGTAGTCATAAAATTCATGCGTTGTTTTCAGCTGAATAGCTGGCAGTGCTTCGCCATCCACAATCGCTACCGTGAACTCAGCACCGGACACCCAGCTTTCAGCCAGCACCAGACCATCAAAACCGGAGGCGTATTCATAGCTTTCTCGCAGATCTTCAGCGGTATGAACTTTACGCATACCAATACTGGAGCCTTCACGGGCTGGTTTTACAATCGCGTCGTGGCCTAATTCATTAATAAGCTGCGACCATTCACTGTCAGCTTTTAGTAAAAAAGCCGTTGGTGTTGGTAATCCGGCCGCCTGCCAGATCAGTTTTGTACGCCACTTATCCATAGCCAGAGCAGAAGCCATAACGCCACTGCCGGTATAGGGTTTTCCCAGCCATTCAAGTACACCCTGAATCGTGCCGTCTTCGCCGCCACGACCATGCAGGGCAATAAATGCGATGTCGAATTCTTCCGCAGTCAGCTGTGCTACTGCATGTTGCTGAATGTCGATTTTTTTCACATCAGCCTGCAGCGAACATAACGCGTCATAAACGGCAGCACCGCTGCGCAGCGATACTTCCCGTTCGGCTGAGGTACCGCCCATCAGTACCAGAATTTTTCCAAGGCCGGAAACTGTCATAATTCCACCTCATTCAGCCAGTCTGGCAGATCCCGTGCCAACTGCAGTGCAAGGCTGCCGATATCACCGGCACCCTGAGTTAAAAGAATATCGCCAGGCCGTAAAATACCCTGCAATGGCTGTTTTAATGATTCATCACGCTCAACAAACACCGGATCCAGTGTTGTGCGCTGACGAATACTGCCACACAGTGAACGACCATCCGCACCGGCAATCGGTTTTTCACCCGCCGGATAAACTTCCATCAATAACAGTGCATCAGCCCGCGACAATACTTTGACAAAATCCTCGTAAAGATCGTGTGTCCGCGTATAACGGTGGGGCTGGAATAACATCACCAGACGACGCTCCGGAAAACCGCTTCGGATAGCTTCGATGGTAACTTCAAGTTCTCGCGGATGGTGGCCATAATCATCGACCATCATCACGTCACCATCACCCAAAGCAAACTCACCACAAACGGTAAAGCGCCGGCCTACTCCGGCAAATTTTTCCAGCGCATTGACGATAGCTTCATCACTCACACCTTCGTCATCCGCCACTGCAATGGTTGCCAGTGCGTTCAGCACATTGTGTTTTCCTGGCATTCGCAGACGGATATTCAGATCACTGCGGTCACCCGGGCGATGTACGGTAAAGCTGGTAAAAATCCCCTGCTGCGACAAATTATCAGCACGATAATCAGCGTCATCAGAGAAACCATAGGTAACCACCTGACGTCCAATACGTGGAATCAGTTCACGCACCGTAGCGTCATCGATGCACACAACCGCCAGTCCGTAAAACGGCAGATTGGAGAGAAAATCGATAAAGGTATTTTTCAGAACCTCAAAGTCGCCGCCATAGGTGCTCATATGGTCGGCATCAATATTGGTTACGATGGAAACCATCGGCTGCAGATGCAGGAAAGACGCATCGCTTTCATCGGCTTCTGCGACCAGATAACGGCTGGCACCCAGACGCGCATTGGTTCCTGCACTGTTCAGTTTCCCACCAATAACGAAGGTCGGATCAAATCCGCCTTCGGCCAGTACTGATGTCACCATACTGGTGGTCGTCGTTTTTCCGTGAGTACCGGCGACAGCAATGCCGTGACGGAAGCGCATCAGTTCCGCCAGCATTTCAGCACGGCGTACCACCGGCACCCGGCGCGCCAGTGCTGCTTTAATTTCCGGGTTGTTCTCATCAATTGCAGTTGAAACCACCACCACATCAGCCTGAGCCACATGAGCTTCTTCGTGCCCGATAAAGACTTCAACACCCAGTGAACGCAGCCGTTCAGTCACCGTAGACTCACGCAGATCCGAGCCTGAGATTTTATAACCCTGGTTAAGCAGAACTTCGGCGATACCACACATCCCGGCACCACCAATCCCTACAAAATGAATGCAGTGGATACGGCGCATCTCCGGAATCAGGTGACGCATAATTTCTCTTTCCTGTTCAGTCACGGGCAAACCTCTTAACCTGTTGTGCAACTTTTTCAGCTGCATCTGTCATTGCCAGGCTGCGTGCGCGGCCAGCAATGTCTGCTAATTCTTTACGTTCTTTGCTGTAGCTGAGCCACTGCTCTGCAAGCCACTCCGGTGTCAGATCAGACTGCGGACACAGAATCGCCGCTTTGTGATCAGACAAATAACGGGCGTTCGCGGTCTGATGATCATCAACCGCTGACGGCAGCGGAATAAAAATCGCAGCGCAGCCTGCAGCGGCGACTTCCGAGACAGTGAGAGCACCGGCACGACAAACCAGCAGATCTGCCCAACTGTAGGCTTCCGCCATATCAGCAATAAAAGGCAGAACATCCGCCTTAATGCCGGCATTTTTATAATCAGCCGACACTTTTTCATAATTATTTTTACCCGCCTGATGACGCAGATTCGGGCGCTCATCAGCAGGGAGAGTATCCATGGCAGCAAATACCGCGTTATTAACCGCGACCGCCCCCTGACTGCCACCAATAATCAGTACATTCAGTGGCCCCGCACCATTATCAGTATCAGCGTTCATGCGCTGCAGATAACGCTCCTGCGGATCCGGCAGAGCGACTACATCACTGCGCACCGGATTTCCGGTTGTTAACGCATTTTCCAGGGCGCCCGGAAATGCCTGCATCACACAGTCGGCAAAACGGCTGAGTAATTTATTGGTCATACCCGCGCGTGCATTCTGCTCATGCACCACTAACGGAATCCCCAGCATGCGCGCGGCGACGCCACCCGGTCCGGTAACATAACCACCAAAACCCACAACCACATCAGGATTAATGCGTTTAATAATGGCTTTTGCCTGCAGCACCGCACGGATAACCTTGAACGGCGCCAGCACCAGACCGGCTACACCTTTTCCGCGCAAACCTTTAATGGCAATGGTATGCAACGGAATATTGTTTGCCGGTACCAGATCTTTTTCGATCCCTGCTGCAGTGCCTAACCATTCAGCGTTCCAGCCGTCAGCACGCAGGGCATCGGCCACAGCCAATGCCGGAAATACATGACCGCCGGTACCGCCGGCCATCATCAGTACTGTTTTGTTTTTACTGGCCTGATTAACAGAATCAGTCATCAGCGACCTCCTGAACTGCATAGGTCTCATGAGCAATACGCATTACAACTCCGACCATGACACAACACACCAGCAGGCTTGAGCCGCCATAACTGAAAAACGGAAGTGTCAGTCCTTTTGTGGGCAGCAAACCAATGTTCACACCCAGATTAATAACCGCCTGCAGACCCAGCAGCGAAGCAATACCAATTGCGACGTACGCGGCATATTGCTGACCTTTCTGCTGCGCCTTCCAGGCCACCTGCCAGATAACGGCGATAGCAAAAATCAACAGACCTAGCGCCGCGGCGGCACCGGCAAGTCCGGTTTCTTCAGCCCAGATAGCAAACACAAAATCGGTATGTGCTTCCGGCAGATAAAATAATTTCTGCACACTTTCACCCAGACCAACACCGAACCAGTCACCGCGCCCGAATGCGATCAAAGACTGTGTCAGCTGATAACCTGTGCCATAAACATGTTCAGGCGCCCAGGGATCGAGATACGCCATCAGGCGCTCCATCCGATAACTTTCTGACGTCAGTACGATGGCACTGATAATCAGGGTTGCGATCAACAGCAGAAAAAATTGACCGGCTTTTACACCGCCCAAAAACAGTTGAATCAGTACCGCACCCATCAATACCACGACGGCACCAAAGTCAGGTTCCAGCAGCAACAGAAAAACCATCGCGCCAAGAATTGTCAGCGGCTTAATAAAACCTGACCAGCTCTGCTGAACCTCATCCTGACGTCGAACCAGATAACCCGCGATATAGAAAACAGCAGCAAATTTGGCCAGCTCTGACGCCTGAATTTTAATAATCCCCAGATTCAGCCAGCGCTGACTGCCGTTCACTTCGTGGCCGATCCCCGGCACAAATACCAATCCCAGACCAACCACCGCTGCCAGCAGCATAAATACATCGACCTTCGCCCAGTAAGTCATCGGAATCTGACTGAAGGCGTAGGTTGTAATAATTCCCAGCACTACGTACACAGCGTGACGGATGGAAAAATACGCAGCGTTACCGGTATAGAATTCGGCAATTTCAGTCGACGCCGAAGTCACCATAATCCAGCCAAGGCACATCAGGCCCAGCCATGGCAGAAAGAGTGCTTCATGTGCCTGCCAGCCGAAGCGGTTTTGCAGACTGATATTCATGCCTCAGCCTCCTGCAATTCTGCCCGGGCAAGCTCAGCAAAATATTTACCGCGCTCAACGAAATTACCGAACTGATCGAAACTCGCGCAGGCCGGTGACAACAGAATCACATCACCCTGCTCTGCCGTTACCAGCGCTGCCTGGAAGGCACGGCTCATATCAGCAAATGCCTCAACCGCACATTCACCATGCAGAGCATCGGCAATATGCTGCTGATCCTGACCATAAACCATGGCTGTGCTGACAAACTGTGCACACGGACCGGCAAGCGGAGAAAAGTCCTGACCTTTACCCACGCCGCCGGCCAGCAAAATAACCTTGCCGCTGATTTCCGGACCCAGCCCTTCAATTGCAGCAACCGTGGAGGCAACGTTGGTACCTTTCGAGTCGTTGTAAAACGCAATGCCGCCTTTCTCACCCAGCCATTGGCAGCGATGATCAAGACCCGCAAAAGACTTCAGTGCGTCAATCACTGTAACGACATCAACACCGGCCAGTTCAACCAACGCCAGTGACGCCATCACATTCGCCAGATTGTGCAGGCCTTTAATTCTGAGTTCAGACGAACCAACCAGAACCTGATCACCACGACAGATAAAACGCTCACCATTAATCAGACGAAGTCCGTATTCTGTTGCACCCTGCGGTTCATTCAGACCGAAACTCAGATCCGCTGACGTTTGCGGTGGCATAGTCGCTGCGTCGTCGCGATTACAGAGAACATGTTTTGCCTGCTGAAAAATCCGTTGTTTGGCAATCAGGTAATCATCCATACCCTGATAGCGATCCATGTGATCTTCGCTCAGGTTAAGAATGACCGCCGCTTCCACGCCCAGATCTGTTGTGGTTTCAAGCTGGAAACTCGACAGTTCGAGCACATAAATGTCTGCTTCCGGCAGATCCAGAGCGGGCACGCCAATATTGCCGCCTACCGCAACCGACTTCCCGGCCGCCTGCAGCAACTCACCCACCAGAGTGGTCACGGTGCTCTTACCGTTAGAGCCGGTAATTGCAATAACTGGCTTGTTGCATGTTTGCTTAAACAGGTCGATATCGCCGGTAATTTCGACTCCGGCGGCAATGGCCTGCTGAATTTCCGGCAATGCCAGAGCAACCCCCGGGCTGACGATCAGCTGATCATATTTTTTCAGCAGATCCGCACTGAAGGCTTCACCATAAAACAGTTCGCTGCCGATAAATTCACTGCGAATCACATCTGCATTTTTCAGTTCGCTGCGGGTATCACACAGATCAAACGCATAGCCCTGACGCTGACACCAGCGCGCAGCCGACAGCCCGGTCATTCCCAGACCGACTACCATGCGTTTGTTGATACCCTTATTCGCGTTCATTGTTTCGCCTTAACGGATTTTCAGCGTTGCCAGTCCAACCAGCACCAGAATGATGGTAATAATCCAGAAACGGACGATTACCCGGGGTTCCGGCCAGCCTTTTAATTCATAGTGATGATGCAGGGGCGCCATGCGGAAAATACGTTTTCCGGTCAGTTTGAATGACGCAACCTGCAGAATCACTGAGACGGTTTCTGCGACGAAAATACCGCCCATAATAAACAGCACGATTTCCTGACGAATGATCACAGCCACCACACCCAGTGCCGCACCTAACGCCAGAGAGCCTACATCGCCCATAAATACCTGGGCCGGATAAGTGTTAAACCACAGGAAACCAATACCGGCGCCAACAATTGCTGCACAAAAAACCACCAGCTCACCGGAACCGGCGATATACGGAATGTGCAGGTAGTTAGCAAAATTCACGTTACCGGCCAGATACGCGCATACGCCGAGCGCAGCACCCACCATCACGGTCGGCATAATGGCCAGACCATCAAGACCATCCGTCAGGTTCACCGCATTACTGGAACCGACGATGACGAAATAGGTAAGCAGCACAAAGAAAATGCCAAGCTGTGGCATAACGTCTTTAATAAACGGCACTACCAGCTGAGTTTCCTGCGGACTCTGCGCGGTATAAAACAGATACGCACCGACAATAATGGCGAACACAGACTGCCAGAAATACTTCCAGCGCCCCGGCAGACCGCGGGAGTTTTTCTCAACCACTTTGCGATAATCATCTACCCAGCCAATAGCACCAAACGCCAGCGTGACGAGCAGTACCACCCAGACGAAACGGTTTTCCAGATCACCCCATAACAGAGTGCTGACTGCGATAGATAACAGAATCAGTACACCACCCATGGTCGGCGTACCGGCTTTACTTAAATGGGATTTTGGACCAACTTCACGGATCGCCTGACCGATCTGATATTCGCGCAGCTTACGGATAACCACAGGCCCCAGAATCAGTGACACAACCAATGCCGTAATGACGGACAGGATGGCCCGCAGCGTCAGATAATTCACAACGCCAAAGCCTGAATAATATTGTGCTAACCAGTCGCCCAGCCAAAGCAGCATAATCAGTTTTCCTCTGTAACCTGTTGCAGACCGAGAACTACGGTTTCCATCCCGGCGCTGCGTGATCCTTTCACCAGAATGACATCCTGCTTTCCGGTATGTTGTTGTAAGTATTCAGTCAGTGATTCTTTGCTGGCGAACCATTCGGCTCCGTCACCAAATGCCGTCACTGTATTACGGCTTAATTCACCTGCTGCCAGCAGATGTTTGATTCCCTGAGCTTTGGCATAGCGTCCGCAACGGGCATGTAACTCCGCAGTTTCAGGACCAAGCTCAGCCATATCGCCCAATACCAGCCAGCTTTGCGCTGCATTTTTCAGCACATCAATCGCAGCTTCTACTGACGCCGGATTGGCGTTGTAGGCATCGTTAATAATTTGCTGACCAGCACTGCCATCCAGGCGTTGCAAGCGGCCCTTAACGGCCTGCGCCGCATTCAGTCCGGCGACGATTTTTTCACCCGGCAATTGCAGAGCAAACGCTGCCGCAGCTACAGCCAGAGCATTGCGCACATTATGTACACCCGGCAGCGGCAGACTGACGGCAAAATGTTCGCCGTTAAAACACAGGTCAAAATCACTGCCAGTGAGAGATGAACGAATATTTTCTGCCCGTACATCCGCGCCCGCGCTCAGACCGAAACTGAGTTGATTAATTCCCTCTGCGCGCCGTGCCCAGTTCACATAAAATGCATCGTCTGCATTCAGCACAGCGGTACCGCCCGGCTGAATAAAATCGATTAACTCGCCCTTGGTCTGTACCACGCCCTGCAGACTGCCGAAGCCTTCAATATGGGCTTCCGCTGCGTTGGTAATAATGCCAACCTGAGGTCTTACCCACTGCGCGGTATAAGCAATTTCACCCAGACCACTGGCACCCAGCTCAATCACAGCTGCCTGGTGATCGCTGTTTAATGCCAGCAGTGTCAGCGGTGCGCCAATGTGATTATTCAGATTTCCCTGAGTCATCCAGGTGTGGTACACCTGCGATAAAACACTGGCCATCAGCTGTTTCACACTGGTTTTTCCTGCACTGCCGGTCACTGAAACGACCGGGCCAGTAAAGCTGTTGCGGTTAACACCAGCCAGCTCACCAAGCGCCAACAGACACTCTTTAACCGCGATTACAGGTATCGGCGAACCTGCCACGACCTGTTCAAATGCGGCCTGTTCAACTGCGACCTGTTCTACAAGCGTCGCTACCGCACCTTTAGCGGCAGCATCGGCAATAAAATCATGGCCATTAAAGTGCTCACCACTTAATGGCACATATAAATCTCCGGCTTTGATCGTACGGGTATCGGTACTGACGCCACTTACCTGCACATCAGCTGCATCCGTAGCCAGCAATTGTCCGCCGACAAATTCTGCGATCTGGCTTAATGACCAATGTCCGATCATGCGTCAGCCTCCCCAGTAACAGCCGCCGCGGCCTGATAGCCGAGAGCAGCAAGAACGGAGGCATCACTGTATGGCAATTTCACGCCATTAATTTCCTGATAATTTTCGTGCCCCTTACCGGCAATTAATACAATGCCGTCCGGGTTGGTATTGGCGATCGCCTCAGCAATCGCCGTTTTTCTGTCATGTTGCTGGGCGATGTCCTTGCTACCGGCCAGTGCATCGGCAAAAATCTGCTGTGGATCTTCGGTGCGCGGGTTATCGTCAGTCAGCCACACCTGATCGGCATGTTGCACTGCAGCTTCCGCCATCAGTGGGCGCTTGGCCCGGTCGCGATCACCGCCACAGCCAAATACACAGGTAATTTGGCACTGCCATGGTTTTAACGCCTGCAGAACATTCATCAGCGCGTCCGGCGTATGGGCAAAATCCACCACCGCCAGCGGGCTGTTGTCTTTTACATACAGTTCCATGCGTCCTGCTACCGGGTGCAAGGTTGGCAGCGCAGCAATCAGCGCCTGAAAATCCATTCCATGAGCAGCCAGTGCACACACCGCGGCAACCGCATTAGCCAGATTAAATTCGCCAATTAATGGCAGACGAAATTCCGCCTCCCCCCAGGGAGAAGTCAGCTGAGCAGTCATGCCATCGGCAGCCATGGACAGAGCACGATACTGAACGTCAGCTTCGCTACTGTGACCGAAAGTAATAATGTCAGCCGCAATATCTGCATCGGCGGCCAGGCGACGGCCGTATTCATCATCAATATTAATGATTGCTTTGCGCACACCGTAATCGGTAAACAAACAACGTTTGGCGGCAAAATAGTCAGCCATTGTGCCGTGATAATCGAGATGGTCCTGGGTCAGGTTGGTCAGAATCGCCACATCAAAATTCAGACCGGCAACACGCTGTTGTGCCAGTCCGTGGGAAGACACTTCCATCGCCGCCAGATTCACCTGCTGCTGTTGCAGAGCATTGAGATTCTGCAGAATCACTGTCAGATCCGGCGTGGTATTACGCGTCGGTTTTAAATCCGGCCAGCAACCATTACCTAAAGTCCCCAGCACTCCGCAGGACTCATCACATGCACTGGCCAGCTGAGCAATATATTGCGTCACTGAGCTTTTACCGTTGGTGCCGGTAACCGCAATTAAATGCATCGCATCAAGCGGGTAACGACGATGCAGCCATGCCGTCAGATGCGTAGCCACTTCTGGCTGAATAAATACCGGAACGCTGTCGCCTTCTGCTGTCCATTCGCAACGGAAACCCTGATCACCTTCCGCCAGAACCGCAACCGCACCGCGCTCAACCGCATCGCTGATATGCTGTTCACCATGTGCGTTATGTCCGTGACGGGCAACAAACAGATCGCCCGGCTGAACATCACGGCTGTCGATCACAATATGATTAAACGCGCGATCCCATTCCGGCGGCATAAAGAAATCACCGGCAATCAGATCACTGATATTCATTGGCGCAAATGGCGTAACGGTATTCGTCATTGCGCACCTCCTGCTACCTGCAGAGCCGGCATTTTGCCGTCGTCAGGAGCAACCTGCCGCATACGCAGCGACTGTTCCATAATGCGCGAGAACACAGGCGCGGCTACTTCACCGCCGTAATATTCTTTACCCTGCGGAGAATCAATCACCACCACCAACACCAGATCCGGATCAGAAATCGGCGCAACACCAGCAAACACGGCGGTGTATTCGTCGTCTTCATAACCCTGCTGACCAACTTTGTGCGCAGTACCGGTTTTACCACCGACACGGTAGCCTTCTACCCGGGCACGACGGCCGGTACCGATATCAGAAGTTACCGTCTCCAGCATGTTCAGAACCTGGCGCGCTGTTTTTGCTGACATCACCTGATCACACTGGGATGAGGCTTCCTGATTCAGCAATAAACGCATAGGTTTAATGCAGCCACCCTGAGTAAATGCGGTATATGCGTGGGCCAACTGTAAAGGTGAAACAGACAGACCATAACCGTAGGAAACCGTTGCCAGACGCAGCGCATCCATCTGCTCCGGATACGGCAGACTGCCAACTGCTTCGCCTGGAAAACCCAGCGCAGTCGCCTGACCAATGCCTACCTTAGTGAATAAATTCCAGATGGTTTCTGCACCCATTTCATGGGACAGATAGGTCACACCGACGTTACTGGATTTGGTAATAATGCCGGTCACATCCAGTACGCCATAATTACGGTGATCACGGATGGTTTTATTTTTAACGCGCACATAACCCGGCGCAGTATCGACTTCTGTACCCGGTTTAAAACGACCGGATTCCAGTGCAGCGGCCACAGTAAAGGGCTTCACGGTAGAGCCTGGCTCGATCAGATCCGCAATAGCACGGTTACGCATGTATTCCGGCTTAAGTCCGGCGCGGTTATTCGGGTTGTAAGATGGCTGACCAACTAACGCCAGAACCTCACCAGTGTGTGCGTCGAGCAATACAGCAGCACCGGATTTCGCACGATGCTGACTGACCGCTGCTTTTAATTCGCGGTATGCCAGATATTGCAGACGCAGGTCGAGAGTTAATGCCATGTCATGGCCCGGATCAGCCACAGCATTTACTTTTAATTGTTTTACAACATTGCCGTACAGGTCTTTCACCACCTGACGGGAACCTTCGTGACCCTGCAGGAATTCGTCGTAGGCCAGCTCAAGCCCTTCCTGACCGCGACCGTCGATATTCACAATGCCAACGGTATGCGCAGTGACTTCAGCAGCCGGATAAAAACGGCGGAAATCATCTTCGCCATACACACCGGCAATACGGCGCGCCAGCAGAACATTGGCGGCTTCTGGTTCAACCTGACGTTTCAGATATACGAAAGAGCGACCCTGACTGGCCGCTCGCTCGATTTTTTTCGACAACTGCGGGGACGACATCCCCAGATCCTTCGCCACCAGCGGGATCTGCTGCAAATTGATCTGTTGCGGATTAACCCAGAGATTAACCACCGGCGTGCTGACCGCCAGCGGCTTACCGAAACGGTCGGTAATCATGCCGCGCATCGCCGGCTGCACTTCTTCGCGCACCGTGCGCTTTTCACCCTGCTCAAACAGGAAAGGCTGATCCACGGTGTGCAGCACAATCAGCCGCACCACAACAGCACCAATCAGACAGGCGAACACCGCCATCACCAGCGTAAAACGCCAGCGGGCAATGCCTTTGATTTCGTCTGTCTGATTCGGCTGGGCATTCATTTTGAAAGCACCTGCACCTTATCCGGTTCTGTCATGTTCAGTTTTTTCCTTGCCTGCTGATCAATGCGCCCATGCGCTGTCAGTGTTCCCCGTTCCAGCAGAAGTCTGCTGTGTTCCTGCTGCAGCTGTGAGCGTCGCGCATCTTCCGTCGCCCATACCTGCATTAAGCTGCGCTGCCAGTGCACCACGCCAACCTGCACCAGCGCCGACAAAACCACGACCAGCCACAAAAGCATGGCGGTAAAGCGCAGATTCATCCGTCCAGACGCTCAGCAATGCGCAACACGGCACTGCGTGCCCGCGCATTACGATCCACTTCCTCTTTACCCGGCATAATGGCTTTGCCGATTTTCTTCATCGTCCGGCCAAGCTGGTCATCTGTTACCGGTACGCCCGGCGGCAGATCACGGCCTTTTTCCTGGGCGCGGATAAAGCGTTTCACCATGCGGTCTTCCAGCGAGTGGAAGCTGATTACCGCCAGGCGCCCCTGTGGCAGCAACATATCAACACTGTCTGCCAGCACTTTTTCCAGATCACCCAGCTCGTTATTCACAGCGATACGGATCGCCTGAAACGCTCTGGTCGCCGGGTGCTTGTGTTTTTCCCACGCCGGGTTGGCAGCCTTAATTAATTCCGCCAGCTGTTTGGTGCGGGTAATTTCTTCTTCCACCCGGGTAGTCACGATGGCGCGCGCCATGCGTTTGGCAAAACGCTCTTCGCCGTATTCTTTCAGTACCCGCGCAATTTCCGTTTCCGACGTGGTCATACACCACTCAGATGCACTCATTCCTTCATCCGGATTCATGCGCATATCCAGCGGGCCGTCTTTCATAAAACTGAAGCCACGCTCTGCATCATCCAGCTGCGGCGACGACACACCCAGGTCGAGCAGAATGCCGTTCACCTGATTGATACCCTGCGCCGCCAGCGCTTCTTTCATATCGGCGAAACTGGACTGCACGATCTGAAAGCGCGCATCTTCCTGTTCCAGCTCTTTGCCACTGGCAATCGCCAGCGGATCTTTATCGATGCCGATCAGACGCCCCTGCTCACCCAGTTTGCTGAGCAACAGACGGCTGTGACCGCCACGCCCGAACGTGCCATCGACATAAATGCCCTGCGGATCGTTAAGGCAACCATCCACGGTTTCATGCAGCAGCACCGTGGTATGGAGAAAATCATTCATATTCATAAAGAGAGACTCTGCAGTTCTTCCGGCAATTCATCCGGGTCGCCTGCCATATCCAGGTATTCATCACGACGTCCCTCCCAGGTTTCCTTACTCCACAGCTCCAGCTTCTTCCCTTGCCCCATCAGTACGGCTTCTTTTTCCAGATAGGCGTACTCACGCAGTGGCTGCGGTAACAGAATGCGGCCACTGCCATCCAGCTCGAGATCTGTCGCATGACCAATCAGTAAGCGTTGAATCCGGCGTGTGGCTTTATTGAAGCTGGACAGCCCATCGAGTTTGGCTTCGATCACTTCCCATTCATTGGCAGGGTAAATAAGGAGGCAGCGTTCTTCGGTATCAATGGTGGCTACCAAACGGGCACCGCAAAGCTCCGCCAGCGGCTCCCGGTACTTGGTCGGGATCGCCAGACGGCCTTTGGCATCAAGATTGATGTTGTGCAGCCCCCGGAACATGCTTCCTTCCTGTCATTGTGTGAGTTCGGTGTGGGTATTCACTAACGTCATTGTTACCCACATTTACCCACTATTTTCCACTAAACGACACTATAGAAAGCGTCAAGCCCGTTTGCAAGCGCCCCATGTGTGTGGATATCTCGATTTTTGCTTTATTTCACAATGACTTAGCCCGGAAATTCGGAAGAGTGGGAAAAAGTGGAAAATAAATCTCTCTGGAGGAGTACCAGCTGCAGGCGAAAGTTAAAGTAACTTGTTAAGTTAGTGCCCACTCACACAGCCTTTTATAAAATTTCGCTATATGAAGTGATCACTAACCAACCAACCTGACAAAATTACGCAAAAGGCATGAAAAGGCATGAGATGTGAAATTTGTGACCGGATTGCGGCGCAGGATTGTGCGCCTGACTTGGCGAACACTCAAGGCTGTGACAGACTCCGCCATTATTTTTCACACCCTCAGACTGTATGAATTTTGAACGCCTGCAGGCCCAATCCCAGGCCATCCGCGACAACCGTGCTTTTGAACTGTTTGTCGTCAGCATCATTGTCGTTTCCGCACTGCTGATCGGTGCCAAGACCTACCACATATCCGACACCTGGATGTTTATTCTCAACATCCTCGATACCGGCATTACGGTTATTTTCCTGATCGAGATCCTTATCCGTTTTCTGGCAACGCCGCAGAAGAGCCGTTTCTTCCATAATGGCTGGAACATCTTCGACACTCTGGTGGTGGTGATTTCCCTGATCCCGATCGAACACAGCGAAACCGCCATGATCGGCCGGCTGGTGAGGATTTTCCGCGTCCTGCGGATGGTTTCCATTATTCCGGAACTGCGCACGCTGCTGAATTCCCTGCTGCGCGCCCTGCCACAGCTGGGCTATGTCATCCTGCTGATGTTTATCATCTACTACATCTATGCAGCCATCGGCACCACGCTGTTTGCCCATATCAATGAGGTACTGTGGGGTGATATTTCCATTTCCATGCTTACCCTGTTCCGGGTGATGACCTTTGAAGACTGGACCGATGTCATGTACGAAACCATGGCTGTCTATCCACTGTCCTGGATCTATTATCTGACCTTTATTTTCCTTACCACCTTCGCCTTTCTTAATATGGTCATCGGCATCGTGGTTAATGTGCTGGAAGATGAGCACGCCCGTGAGCGTGCCGAACAGGACGCCGCCGATGGCAAAGCCACGCTGGATGACCTGACACGGGAAGTGCGTGAACTGAAGGCGCTGCTGCTGCAGTCCGCCCCACACGCCCTACAGCCAGAAGTGCCAGACACTGAATCTGTAAATGCCGAACAGCCAACCAACCGAGGCTCCGAATGATGAAACGCCTGCTGCTGCAACCCCTGATCAAAGGCTCTATGGTGGTCGTACCATTACTGGTCACCGTATGGCTGCTGTGGTCAGCTCTGCTGTGGTTCAACAACCTGGGCACCCAGGCGTTAGCCATCGTCGGTATTCCGGGGCTGTTTCCGGGCATGGGACTGGTGCTGATGCTGATTGCCCTGCTGGTCGTTGGGTTACTGTTTCAGTTCAACCCGGTCAGCTGGCTGTATCAGTACGTGGAAGATGCCCTGCTGCGCTTTCCGCTGGTGAAAACCCTGTACGGCGCCATCAAAGATTTCGCCGCCATGTTTGATCAGGAAAAACGCCAGCAGAATCAACAGACGGTGCTGGTCGAGATCCCTGGTCAGGGCAAGCTGGTCGGCTTTATTACCTCAACCCGCACACCACCTGCCGTCAGCACTGCCTGTGAAGGCGAAGATCTGGTCGCGGTGTACCTGCCCATGAGCTATATGGTGGGTGGCTATACTGTCTTCCTGCCGCGCGATCAGATCACCCCGGTCGACTGGTCGTTTGAAGACGCCATGCGCTTCACCCTGACTGCCGGTGTGTCTCAGAGTCAGGCGCGTCCGCGCTCCTCATCCGACAAACCCATGTTGTGAGTCAGGGCGAGAAAGCCGCCCAGTGACAGTAACAGAAAGGCACAGCCAGCGATGATGGCCACCGGGTAATACAGGTTACCCGCCAGATCCAGCTGGCTGTATTTGATGATCATAATCAGCGCCTCCAGCACCAGCGCAATACACACCGTACTGACAAAGCGGGCGATGGTGCGGCGGATGTTCTGAATGATGTTGTCGCCCTCTTCCGCCCCTCTGTATTCCTTGCCAACACCAACCCCCAGCTCGTACATGGCCAGGGCAATAACCAGCGAATTAATCGAACGGATGGCCACGGTGATCAGCGAATCCCCCGGATGCATCAGCCCATCAAAAAAAGTCCACGCCGACATCACCACCAGCACCACCGCCAGAATATGAAACAAACCGGAAAAAGCCGTCGCCAGCCACTGACGGTAATGATGCCCGAAGCCCTGTTGTGGCTGCAGCAGTGATGAAATTAACGTATTCACATATACCTCACTAACACTCATTCAACTGAAATCTGCCTTTAGGGAGTGGTCTGAATCCACAAGGTTCCGGAGCAAATGCGCACAAAGCCATTTCTATGAACTGTTTCCCATATAGCCGCCGTACTCTGTTTGTTATAGTGTCCGCTACACTTATAAGCAGAATGATTTCCGGGCCTTTATCGACATGGAAGATAATAACAACCCAGATCTGCTCAGCGGGCAGATACAGCGCTTTATCCCGTTTGACGAACTGTCGATTGAAGCGATCGGGGAAATAAGTACGCACTTCCGCAGCTACCAGGTGGCACCACGCAGTATTCTGTTCAAACGCGGCGTACACGACGACGAATGCCACTTCCTGCTGGACGGCGAAATCGACCTCACTGATGACCAGTTCCGCGTGACCACCATATGTGGCGACGATGATGAGAACTTCCTCGCCCTCGACAGCAGCCACCCGATTCATCGGGCTACCGCGATCAGCAAAACCCCCTGCCAGCTGATAGCCATCCGCCGCCAGCTGCTGGAACTGATCACCACCTGGTCAGAACTGCGCCAGTCCTACGAAATGGACGAAAGCGAATCCGACTGGTTGGAAACCCTGCTGACCTCTGAACTGTTTAACCGCATCCCGCCGGCCAACATTCAGAAGCTGCTCAGCCGCTTTGATGAACGCGAAGTCAGTCTCGGCGACGAAATCATCCGCGAAGGTGAAGAAGGCAGTGAATGCTTCGTCATCAAAACCGGCAAGGCGCTGGTTACCCGCAACGACAACAACAAGCCGGAAACGCTGGCCGCACTGGGCCAGGGCTCACTGTTTGGTGAAGATGCTCTGATCAGTAACATGCCGCGCAATGCCACCGTGACCATGAGCAGTAACGGTGTACTCATGAGTCTGACCAAAGACGACTTTGATACCCTGCTGAAAGCACCGGTACTGGAATTCGTAACCGCGGCCGATCTGGCAAGCCTGATCGACGAAGGCGATACCGGCACTGTATTGCTGGACGTGCGCCAGCAGCGGGAGGCCAGCCTCAATCCCATTGCCCGGGCCAAATGCATTCCACTGGGGGTGCTGCGCAGCCAGCTGCCCAGTCTGTCGCGCTCATTTCAGTATGTCATCTGTGGCGCCGGACGCGCAGAAGCCGCGGCCTACATCCTGACCGAAGCCGGTTATCAGGCCAAAGTTCTGCTGGGCGACGACAGCTGAGCTCAACTGTCCTTAGCCGTGATGACCTCATAAACCACACATCAGCCCGCAGCGAAGCGCGCTTTGCCGCTCTGCAAGCGGGTTTTGCTTCTCTGCGCGGCTGAAAACCAGCACACCGACACTTCCCGGCCAGCTAAACGCTGCGCAAAGTCATTGAAAAAGTCTGATTTCACGGCTTTTCCCGCCAAAAAGATTCCTCAGAGCCTGATAAACAGGTGAATTACGGCCACATCCCCGACCAGTTTTACCAGATCGCACATTGTCTCAAAGGTGTATTGACGTAGAGTCAGTGATCTCACCACATAACAATGAAAATAATCATGGATGCTTCTTACTGTACTGCAGAAACCCTGCACACCCTGCTACGTCTTATGGCCAGCCGCGGCCTGAAAACCCAGCAACTGCCACGCCTTGATCTGCCGGCGGACGCCCTGTTTAACCGCCGCTCAAGGATTCCGCTGCTGACCATGCTCAACCTGCTGCACTGGGCCGAACAGCAGATCGGCAACGACACCCTGTCACTGGACTTCGGTATGCTGCTGGCTGTCAACGACACCGACAGCAGTTTCCCGCTGGCGGCCTGGTGCCATGGAGAAGAGGATGCTCCGGCACCTCTGGCAGCTTTTCATCTTCACCTGCGCCCTGCTGACGATCAGACCATGACGCTGGAACTGCACTGGCGCGGACTACCGGAACAACTGCAGAAACCGGCCTGGAATCTGGCGTTGAGCTGGCTGCACCAGCGCTGGCTGCCGATCATCGCCGCCCGCCACAATGCACTGTCGGTGTATTCAAGCCATCAGCCACAGGCCGCCAACAGCTGCGCCTGGCTGCCATTAACTCTGCGCCCGGCTGCCACCGGCACGGTATTGCGCTTCCCACGCTGCTGGCTGAATGAAGACTACAACCAGCGCCGTATGCCTGTGGTCAGCAGTGATGTGTCCACCAGCGCCAGCCAGCTGGTGACGCAAAAGGCCGCCAACCTGCTGCGCAGCACCCTGAACAATCCACCACCGCTGGAAAAACTGGCTCATAATCTTGGCCTCAGCGAACGCACCTGCAAACGCCGCCTTCAGGACTGCGGCACCCATTATCAGAAGCTCATTGGTGAACTGCGTCTGATTCAGGCCAGCTACTGGCTGCAGACCCGGCGCTTTAACGTCACTGCGGTCGCGTCAGAACTGGGTTACTCCAGCGTGGCGAATTTTTCCAAAGCGTTCAAAAAATGGTGCGGTTACTCACCCAGCCAGGTGCGTCATGGCGTGCCCGCCATGCGTCAGCATGAACACACGCAGCGTTTATTAGCCGTTCAGGCCTGATTGACGCCCACCACTGCTGCCCTGCCGGGCGAAGTCAGGTATCATTCGCGTTACTGATTCTCCCCGGCAGATACAGGCCCAGGCCATGACGCAGACAGCAGAATCCTGCTCTCCCAACAGCAACAGCTATCACCATGGCAACCTGCGCCAGGCCCTGCTCGATGCCGCCGTGGACGCGATCCGCGAAAGTGGCCCGGAAAACCTCAGCCTGCGCGCCATCGCCCGCCGGGTCGGTGTTTCCCAGACAGCGCCCTACCGGCACTTTGCCGATAAGAACGATCTGCTGGCGGAACTGGCACGTCAGGGCTTCGACGACATTACCCGATTTCTTACTGATCAGACCGAATCTCAGGCGTCCCCTGCTGCCAGACTGCAGCAGGCCGCCACCGCATACATAAGTTACGCCATCAAAAATCCGGAAAAATACCGCCTGATCTTTGGCAACCACGTCGCCCGCCGCACGGATTACAGCGAACTGAAAGCCAGTGGCCGACGCTGCTCCGCGCTGTTTCAGAACCTGATCACCGACGGCATTCACAGTGGCGATTTTATCGCTGCCGACCCCATTATCCTGTTCAATACCTGTCTGGCAGCCATTCATGGCTTCGCCTTTCTCTGCATCGATGGCACCTTCGAGCGCCTGGAGCAGGCACGGGAAGCCCAGACCTGCGCAGAGACCCAATCCGGCCAGCCTCCAGCCAGCAGCACAGTCAACGACCAGCTGATTCAGGCTCAGGTAAAGATGATGGTACGCAGTATCGCCCGCCAGCCGGACAGCATTTAAATCAGTAATGGATTGCACAGTTAATGTCCAAACGTCATAAGTGGTACCATGGTCCCGCTTTTTACAATCACAAGGATGCCTATTAGCGCGTTAGGCGCTATACTGCCGCCCCTTTTGGGGATGATCCGGGTAAAATATTCCGGCTCCGTGGTTTCAATAAAACAGGAAGAAGCATGGCCAAGCGAACCCCTCTGTATGAGAAGCATCTGCAAGCCAACGGCAAAATGGTCGATTTTGGCGGCTGGGATATGCCCGTAAATTATGGCTCCCAGATTCAGGAACATCAGGCTGTCCGTCAGAAAGCCGGGATGTTTGACGTCTCCCACATGACCATCGTTGATGTGCGCGGTGTGGATGCCACGGCTTACCTGCAGAAACTGCTGGCCAACGACGTTGCCAAGCTGAAAGAAACCGGTAAGGCCCTTTACACCGGCATGCTCAACAGCACCGGCGGCGTTATCGACGACCTGATTGTTTACCGCATGGACGGCTGGTACCGCACCGTCGTTAACTGCGCCACCCGCGAAAAAGATCTGGAGTGGATGTCAGTTCAGAGCAAAGGCTTTGATATAAGCCTGACCGAACGCCCGGAACTGGCCATGGTTGCTGTACAGGGTCCGCAAGCCATCCAACTGGTTAAACAGGCAAAACCTGAGTCAGCCGACGTGATCAACGGCCTGAAAGTGTTCCAGGGGCTGGGCAAATCCGAGTGGTTCTATGCCCGCACCGGTTACACCGGCGAAGACGGTCTGGAAATCATGGTACCGGAAGCCGAAGTTGCTGATTTCTGGCAGGCACTGCTGGACGCCGGCGTTGCACCTGCAGGCCTGGGCGCCCGTGATACCCTGCGTCTGGAAGCCGGTATGAACCTCTACGGCAACGACATGGAGGAAAACATTTCTCCGCTGCAGGCCGGCATGGGCTGGACCATCGCCTGGGAACCGCAGGATCGTGAATTTATTGGCCGCAAAGCGCTGGAAGAAGAAAAAGCAGCCCGCGCAGAAACCCCGGCCACAGCCATGAAACAGGTCGGTCTGGTACTGGAAGGCCGCGGTGTGATGCGATCACACCAAAAAGTGATTGTTGATGGTTTGCCGGAAGGCGCTAACGAAGGTGAAGTCACCTCCGGAACCTTCTCGCCATCACTGGAAAATTCCATTGCCATGGCCCGTGTGCCACTGTCGGCTACGGACACCTGTATGGTTGAAATGCGTGGTAAATTAGTACCCGCACGCATTATTAAATTACCGTTTGTGCGTAACGGTAAAAAGCAGTTCTGAGCTATACCCAATTAATGGAGAATAATTATGAGCAATATCCCGGCTGATCTGAAATACGTTGCCTCTCATGAATGGATCCGCATTGAAGACGATGGTCTGGTGACCATTGGTATTACCGACTTTGCCCAGTCACAGCTGGGTGACGTGGTATTCGTTGAACTGCCGGAAGCCGACAGCGAAGTCGAAGCCGAGCAGGACATCGCAGTAGTTGAATCCGTAAAGGCCGCTTCTGACATTTACGCACCACTGGCCGGTACCATTGTTGCCGTCAACGAAGCTCTGGTTGATGCCCCGGAAAAAGTGAACGAAGACCCATACGGCGAAGCCTGGTTCTTCAAAATGAAACTGTCCGATGGCTCTCAGCTGGATTCTCTGCTGGACGCCGATGCTTACGCAGCGCTCTGCGAATAACTGATAACAGCAGAACGCACTGCTGATTAACCTGTACCCGCCCGGCGTTCTGCCGGGCGGTACTGATTCCGATTGGTTTACCCACAGGTCCTCCACCCATGACCACACTGTCCCTGAAATCACTGGAACAACGTGATAATTTCATTGGCCGCCATATTGCCTCCAACGGCGCCGGCCCGGATAACAACGAAGAAGCCGCATTGCTGGCCGCCATCGGTGCCGATTCTCTGGAAGCACTGACCGCCGAAATCGTTCCGGCCGACATCCTGCGCGACGCCTTTCTCGATATTGCCGACGGCCAGAGTGAAGCCGCTGCACTGGCGTATCTGAAATCCCTGGCGAGCCAGAACAAAGTCTGCAAAAGCTATATTGGTCTGGGTTATCACGACACCATAATTCCGCCAGTCATTCTGCGTAATGTGCTGGAAAACCCGGGCTGGTACACCGCCTACACGCCGTATCAGCCAGAGATTGCCCAGGGACGTCTGGAAGCACTGCTGAACTTCCAGCAGATGGTCATCGACTTTACCGGTATGGAACTGGCCAACGCCTCCCTGCTGGATGAAGGTACCGCCGCCGCCGAAGCCATGGCTATGGCCAAACGCTCTGTGCGCAAAAACAAATCGAATACTTTCTACGTTGATGAAAACTGCCTGCCGCAGACCATCGACGTAGTGAAAACCCGTGCCGAAGCCTTTGGCTGGGACGTACTGGTCGGCCCGGCAGAAAACGCAGCCGATGCCGACGTATTCGGCGCCCTGTTCCAGTACCCGGGTAAAAACGGTGAAGTCAGCGACTTTACTGACGTGATCACCGCCCTGCACGCCAAAGACGCACTGGCCGCCGTCGCCACTGACTTAATGGCACTGGTGATGCTGAAAGCACCGGGTGAAATGGGTGCGGACATCGTGCTGGGTAACGCCCAGCACTTTGGTGTACCGATGGGCTTTGGTGGCCCGCACGCTGCCTTCTTCGCCACCCGCGATGCCTTCAAGCGTTCAATTCCGGGCCGTATTATTGGTGTATCCATTGATGCTCAGGGCAATCAGGCGCTGCGCATGGCACTGCAGACCCGAGAGCAACATATCCGCCGCGAGAAAGCCAACTCCAACATCTGTACTGCTCAGGTGCTGCTGGCCAACCTGAGTTCTTTCTATGCCGTGTACCACGGACCAGAAGGTCTGAAGACCATTGCCGCCCGCATTCACCGTCTGACCGATATTCTGGCCGCCGGCCTGAAGAGTAAAGGCGTCGAACTGGTCAACAACAGCTGGTTCGACACCCTGACCATCAAAGTGGCAGACCGCGCCGCCGTGCTGGCACGCGCTGAAACTGCCGGTGTAAACCTGCGTGATGATCAGGCACTGGGCCTGAACGCGGATACGCTGGGTATCTCCCTCAGTGAGAAAACCACCGCCGCTGACGTCGCCGAACTGTTTGACGTTATTCTGGGAGCGGAAAAAGACGGCGAAGGCCACGGTCTGGATGTGTACGCACTCGATGCCGACATCGTCGCCAACGGCTCCAACAGCATTGATGCCGGCAGCGCCCGTGCCACAGCCTTCCTGACGCACCCGACGTTCAGCCGCTACCACACCGAGCATGAAATGCTGCGCTATATGAAAGGTCTGGAAGCGAAAGATCTGGCCATGAACCACAGCATGATCACGCTGGGTTCCTGCACCATGAAACTCAACGCCACAACCGAAATGATTCCGGTAACCTGGCCTGAGTTCGCCAATGTTCATCCGTTCGCACCGCGCGCACAAACCGCCGGCTACGAAAAGATGATCGCCGAGCTGGAAGACTACCTGAAAGCCATCACCGGCTTCCCGGCCATCTGCATGCAGCCCAACTCAGGCGCACAGGGTGAATACGCCGGTCTGCTGGCGATTAAGAAATACCACGAGAGCCGTGGCGAAGGTCACCGTAACGTGTGTCTGATCCCGCGCTCCGCCCACGGTACTAATCCAGCATCAGCCATGATGGCATCTATGCGTGTGGTGGTAACCAACTGCGATGACGAAGGTAACGTCGACTTCGACGACCTGAAGAAAAAAGCCGAAGAAGTGGGCGATCAGCTGTCCTGCCTGATGCTGACTTACCCTTCCACTCACGGTATTTACGAACAGGGCGTGCGCGAGATCTGCGATCTGATCCACTCTCACGGCGGCCAAGTGTATATGGATGGCGCCAACCTGAACGCTCAGGTAGGCATTACCCAACCAGCGTTTATCGGCGCTGACGTATCGCACATGAACCTGCACAAAACCTTCGCCATTCCTCATGGCGGCGGTGGTCCAGGCATGGGTCCTATCGGCGTGGCTGCACATCTGGCACCCTTTGTTGCTAACCACGCGGTACGCCCGATCGACAACGAATCGAAAGGCAACGGCGCAGTTTCTGCCGCACAGTACGGCTCAGCCAGCATCCTGCCGATCAGCTGGATGTACATCACATTGATGGGCGGCAACGGCCTGCGCCGCGCCACCCAGAACGCCCTGCTGAAAGCCAACTACCTGGCCAAACGTCTGTCTGCGCATTACCCGATTCTGTACTCAGGTCAGAACGGCCGCGTGGCGCACGAATGTATCGTTGACCTGCGCCCGATCAAAGCCGAAAGCGGCATCACCGAAGTGGATATCGCCAAACGCTTAATGGACTACGGCTTCCACGCGCCGACCATGTCGTTCCCGGTAGCGGGCACCTTTATGATCGAGCCGACGGAATCCGAATCCAAAGCCGAAATCGACCGCTTCGCCGACGCCATGATCGCCATTAAAGGCGAAATCGACGCGGTTATGCGTGGTGAACTGGATGCGGAAAATAACCCGCTGAAAAACGCCCCGCACACCGCCGAAGTGATTGCCGCTGAATGGGATCGCCCGTACAGCCGTGAACAGGCGGTATACCCGGTGAAAAACCTCGGTGCGCATAAATTCTGGCCATCCGTTGGCCGTATCGATGATGTGTACGGTGACCGGAATCTGATCTGTTCGTGTCCGGCGATTGAGAATTACGAGGACTGAGTGTTCGCGTAGTTTTGCTTAATAAAAAAGCCCGCGATTGCGCACTGCTGTCCCACAGTTTGGGATTCATATCACGAGCCTCATCTGAGGCTCGTTTTCTTTTCTCTGTCGTGGAAGTGAATTCAGTACTTCCTGCAGTGTCTTCCGTTTGTCCTCGCTCCCACGCTCCGCGTGGGAACGCAAAGGCTAAAGGCTACCACGCAGAGCGTGGGAGCCAGATGTACAGTGAGAGCCAGTTAGCTAAAACAGCTATTACGATCACCAACTCTTATCCACCGGCAGC